>JAFGWD010000076.1 GCA_016937315.1 Rhodospirillaceae bacterium | reverse complement strand
GAGTTTTTGAACCGTCTGGATGAGATCTTGCTGTTCCACCGTCTTGCCCCGGAACACATGGCGGGGATCGTCACGAATCAGTTGCTGCGCCTGGATGCCCGTTTGAAAGACCGTGAGTTGACCCTGGAGGTGACGGAGGCGGCGCGTCAATGGCTGGCGGAGCGGGGGTACGATCCGGTTTATGGCGCACGGCCTTTGAAGCGGCTGATCCAACGGACGTTGGAAAACCCGTTGGCGATGTGTCTGTTGGAGGGGCACCTAACCGAAGGCGATAGTGTTAAGGTTGATGCCGATGTCGAGGGGTTGACCATTGCTGGACGTGCCGCCTCGGCTTGGTTGGAATGAGTGACGGTGCAGCCTTGGTGACGGCGGGAACATATACGCCCGCCGTCGTTCTGTCTCCAGATGAGGCAGAGATTCTGGTGCGGCAGGCGGCGGATCGTTACGTTGCAGCGCGTCGCTTGCGTATTGATGCGTTCGTGGACCGGCATTTCTCCCTGAAAGGCAGCCTCGCCCTGCACCGTCATGCTGTGGGCCTGGACCTTTTGCGGGCTCCCTACAATTTGATGGCCTCTTTACCTGAATTCGCAATGAAGCGGGGCAGTGGGGCGGTGTCTTGGGCGTGGCGTTTCCGAGGCCAGACCCCACCTCGATTGCTGGATCGGATGTCACGGACGCGGTTGGTCTTGGATACGGATGTTGGGCGACAGGTCAATGCGTTGTTGATGACCGAATTCCTGGAGTTACCAATCAAGGATGCACAGGGGCGGGTATTGTCGGCACGCGATGCCTTGGCGCAAGAAATTCTTAGCGATCCTCGTCTTGCCGGAGGGCTGCGCCAGGTTGAACGCTTGATTGCGGAGCGTACCGATGATCCGGTGTTTCAGAGGTCGGTTGCGGCTATCCTTGCCGAGGCTGCTGCCGGACGCGTGGCCATGGCTGAGGTCGCGATGCAAGCTGGGGCCTTGGGTGTTGGTGCTGGTGCCTTTCACGCTTTTACACCGGGGATGTTGAGCCTGACTCCCATGGTTTCTGCCACCATCGCCAATACGCTGGCGATCTCGGCTTTTCCCTTGGGAGGCACTATCGGCGGCTGGTGGTATGCGGCGTTTCCGGCGGCGGCAACGCCTTTCCTAACGGCGGCTACGGGCGGGGCGCTGTTGATTGCCGCAGCGTCTGCCGGGGCTTTTGCCGGAATCGCGGCGGACCCCATTCAACGGCGTTTTGGGGTACATCGCAAACGTTTGAATCGCTTGGTGGATGGTCTTTCGCGTGATCTAACACAGAGTAACGCAGACGGTAAACCATTGTCGCCGCTACTTGCCGACCACTATT
This sequence comes from Rhodospirillaceae bacterium, assembly GCA_016937315.1. GTDB lineage: Bacteria > Pseudomonadota > Alphaproteobacteria > Rhodospirillales > Rhodospirillaceae > Oleispirillum. The sequence goes on along the minus strand of JAFGWD010000076.1, from coordinate 9,074 downwards.
TGCCACGCGTTTTGGACCTCGTAGACATTGTGAACAGTTTGGCCGCCTTGGGACGGTGAGCCCCGTCCCGTTCGGGTGCGGGGCTTTTTGTGCGGTTATGCGACGGTGGTTGGTACGGGGTGTTGTGTGGCATCGTGCTGAGTGGCGTGGTTTTTCAGCCGCATCAAGCAACTCCGCCAGCCATAGTAGTGTTTGGCGAGCATGCCGCGCACAAGGTCGGTGACTGGGGCTGGCCAATCCTTGTGGATGATGGTGATGTGCGTCCCCTCACCAACCTGACGCAGTTGCACGTGCACTGTGGTGGAATACTCCCAGGAGTCTTCTCGCCACGTCACTTCCAAAAGGTGCGGTGCGGCAATTTGCTTTACTGTGCCGAAGGCGCGGGTTTGGCGTCCATCTGGGGCGGTCCAGAGTTCTTCGAATGTGCCGCCGGGGCGCAGTTCGATGGAGACGTAATCCCCCCACCACTTGGAAATATGTTGCCGTGATGTCAGCATCGTCCAGGCGGTTTTGATCGGAACCGGGATGGTGTCGGAGATACGCAAGACACCCGTGGCGGTGTCGATGGTGACGCCACCGGTTTTTGTGCTGGTCATGGCTCCCTCCCTGCTTGTGGACGAAACGACGACGTGGGTGCCTTGGGGGCGGGCGCGACCCAAAAAGAGAGAGGTCCGTCCGCAGTTTCGTCCTGGGTAAGGTTCGTGTTGTTTCCCGAGGCCGCCTTCTCTCTATTTTACGCGCTTTTGCCCTGTAGCCCAAGCACGAACGGCTCCCAAAGGGAGCCGTTCGTGTCAGACACAAGGGAACCGGGGTTAGCGGACTTCCATCTTGTCCTATGGCGTGGCCGTGGCGATCTTATTTTTGCTCGCGAGGGCCGAAAAGGAGTGATCAATCCCCTTGCGCAGTTTTGCGAACAGGCGCAGTTCCTCACCCTTCAGGGACCGCCCGGACGGCATCTTGATCTTTAGCGGGTTGACTTGGTGGTTGTTGACCAAGACCTCATAATGCAGATGCGGTCCCGTGGTCCGTCCTGTGTTCCCAGAGTAGGCGACGACTTGACCTTGGCGGACGCGGCTTCCGCTGTGAATGTCTCGTGCATAGCCTTTGAGGTGCCCGTAGGCCGTGGCATAACTGCTGGTGTGCCGGATGCGTAAATAGTTGCCGTAGGTGCTCCACGGGCCAGCCCGTTCAACCACGCCATCGCCTGCGGCGTAAACGGGGGTGCCGATGGGGGCTGCAAAATCGACGCCTTTGTGCATCTTCGAGAAGCCGAGAACCGGGTGTTTACGTATTCCGTAACCGGAAGAAATGCGGGCACCATCAACGGGGGTACGCAGCAATGCCTTGCGGACGCTTTGTCCTTTTTCGTTGTAGTAGTCGACAAAGCCACTTTTGTCTTCGAAACGGTATAAGCGTAAAGGAACCCCAGATAACGTCAACGTGGCGAAATCAATTTCGCCGTCGCCGATCACCGTGCCGTCAGGTAGGACGTGGCGATCCACCATAACCTCGAACGAATCGCCTTCATGGATATCGCGCTGGAAATCGACGTCATAGGAATAGAGCTTAATGAGTTGCTGCAACGCACCCGGTGACATGCCAACCGATTCTCCTGCTGCGAACAGGCTGGAGGTGATGGTAGCGGAAAAGGCTTGGGGTTCGACGGTGATGGGGTCGTGTTCTTCGTCGGCGTCGAATTTTCCGTTTTCCTGCCGCGTGGCAACGCTGCGGCGTCCAGGTTCGGTCTCGATCAAAATGCGGTTTAGGGTCACGGTGCCGTCGGGATCGGACAGCAAAGACAGCGTCACACTTTGCCCGGGGATCAGGCGGCGGGGATCGAAAACACTTTTCAGGGCGGATAGAGCGTCCTGCGTGTCTTGTCGTGACACGGCGTTGCGATCAAGAATTTGCCCCAGGGTATCTCCAGGCATCACCGACAGAGCCAAGTCGCGTTCGCGTGTCTCTTGTGGGGTGGTGGGTTCGGAACGTGTGTTTTTTAAGGGCGCGGCGCGGTGGCGTCCGGGGTCCGGCAGATACTCGCTCCCACCGTACAGGAAGGTGCGTGGCGTCATTGCCGAACCGGTGTTCCCGGACATTGGGGGCGGCGTCATCAGCGATGTCGTTGACTCGTCTCCACGATCAGCACCAGCCTCCGACCGTCCAGCGGTCATCGCGGCGGCCAGAGTCAATGCTGAAACCCCGACGATGAGGCCTATCGCCAGAAGGTGCCTGGACTCGACCCGCTTTGGGGTCTTCTCGGCGGTTGTGTCGTCGTCTTGCATCGGTTCCCTCGGTCCGTGTCCGGAGTTGGTCCAGACAAGAGCGTCCGCTTCGTATCATACCCCGTCGTGCTTAGGGAGCAGAATCTGAACACGGTTTGCTCTCAAGACAGTATCCAGAGGCAAAGATGATCCATGCGAATCGCTCTGTCAAGATGTCAAGAGTCATGGGAATCAAATGCATGGGCGGTGTTCTTTGAGTCAGACTTCTAAAATTTAGAATATCACCTTGCGAATACCGTGTTGGCGGCGGGGGCCATGTGATGGAATGGCCCCCGAATGGCTCAGATGGATTGAATGAGCCCGCCGTCGATACGCACCATTCCGCCCGTCATGTATGCCGCAGGGGCGCTGACCAGGAAGGTGCAGACGGAGGCGAATTCCGTGACGGTGCCGTAGCGTTTCATTGGGATAAGTGCCGTAGATTTGGCGCGGGCGTCCTCCACCGAGGTGCCGGCACGTGCTGCTGCGGCGTGGTCCAATTCAGCCACACGCTCTGTGGCAATGCGTCCGGGCAGGACCACGTTGACGGTGATACCATCGGCGGCGACTTCGGTTGCTAATGTCTTGGAAAAGGTGACCAAAGCGGCACGCAGGGTGTTGGACATGGCCAGTGTCGGGATGGGTTGCACGACCCCGCTTGAGGTAATAGTCAGAATCCGGCCCCATTTTTTCTCGCGCATTGCGGGGATCAGTCCATCAATGATGCGGATTAGGCTTAACACCATACTTTCAAAATGTTTTTGCCATATATCAGGGGCGACGCCAAGAGCCCCAGATGGCGGCGGGCCGCCGACATTGGCGACAAGGATATCAATGCCGCCCAGGGTTTTTATGGTGTCGATCAGGGATTGTACCGATGTGGCATTGGCGAGATCCAGGCCGATTGCGGTGACGGCAATGCCATGAGCAGATTGGAGTGCGGCGGCGTCCATGCCCAGGCGTTCGGTGTTGCGTGCGGAGAGTATGAGGTCGCATCCTTCCGTCGCCAGAGAGGCTGCGATAGCGCGGCCCAATCCCCGCGATGCGCCCATCACCAAAGCGCGTTTGCCTTTCAGACCCAATTCCATCATCTTCCTCCTGTTTTCGAAACGCCCGTGTGCGGGCGGCAATTTTCATAAGAGTAGCAGGTGAGGGTTTATGGCCGATACGTCCGCTTATCCGTCCTTGATCGTAGTGGATCATCCGTTGATCCGCCACAAGCTGACGTTGCTGCGTCGTCATGATACGCCGACGTCGATGTTTCGTATGCTGATGAAAGAAATCGGTGCTTTGCTGACGTTGGAAGCAACGCGTACTTTGCCGGTGGAGGTCGTTGGGGTCAAAACCCCGGTGTGCGGGACACAAGGGTGGCAGTTGTCCGAGAAGCCTTTGGTGGTACCGATTTTGCGTGCTGGTTTGGGATTGGCCGATGGTGTGCTGTCGGTCTTGTCGGAAGCCGACGTCGGCCATATTGGCGTTTATCGCGATGAAGAGACCTTGCATCCGGTTGAGTATCTGGTGCGATTGCCGCCAAATGTTGGTGGGCGGCCCATCCTTGTGGTCGATCCCATGTTGGCCACGGGGTGCTCTGGGGTTCATGCAATTGACGTTCTGATTCGCCATGGGGCACGTCCGGAGTCTATTGTGTTCATGTCCTTGGTGTCTGCGCCAGATGGCATTGCGGCCATGTCCTTGGCTTTCCCATCGGTGCGGATTGTAACGGCAGCCTTGGATGAAGGCTTGAATGCACAGGCTTATATTGTTCCGGGTCTAGGGGATGCAGGGGATCGGTTGTACGGAACGCTGGAGATCACCTGAGATCATTGACACGTACACCGTCAACGTTGTCCAATCATAGAGATGTTGAGGGATGGTTGTAACGTCGTGGGGGAGGAGCCGCCCCGCGACACGTTGACCTGCCGGAAGAAACGGCAAACGCCCTGGGTTTTCTGGGGCAGGGATGGACACAGATGAGCGCGACACAACGCGTCACCTCATCGACTTTCGGACCGGCTGCGACGACTCGGGTCGCAAATGCCGGACGGAATGTTGCGTCCGTCGCCTTCCAAAGGGTGGACGGCCTGGATGGTTCCAATGCGATGGGGCCACAGGAGCAGTCCGTTCGTTATGATGACGGTTACCGGCCACCAAGTGAGGATAATCGCCAGAAACAGGAACGCAAGGCCGGTGTTCGGGATTTTTCCAGTTATGCACAGGTCAGTTATCTGGATGAAGTTCTATCTTCTTATGATTGGGACTCGTCACGGGCGATTATATTGCCCATTGAGGTGATGCGTGGGGTTGGGCGTTATGAAACCAACATGCGTGTGATCGCAGGTATCGAAAATATCGGTGGCGAGACCTATAACCGGCTGTTCTAAAATATCGTTTCAGACTTTTCCGAAGAGACTTGGCGAACCGTGGTGGTTGTGGTCATGATGGCCCGCATTCCAATCATGGAGAACCGGAGCCCTCGATGCCGCAGACCGCTGTTCCTTCCACCTTTGATGTTGTGATCTGGCTGATGGATCGCGCCTTGAATGATGGGGAGTATCTGCAGCCCGCCAAGCTGCATCGCCTTCTCTATCTGTCTCAGGCTTATTTTGCGGTTGCCTATGCGGGTACGAAATTGATGCCTGCGACCTTTGTTGCCGAAGAAAACGGTCCTGTGGAGCCAGATGTTTGGCGGGTTTATGCCAGTGGACGGCCCTATATCGAGAGTGTGCCGCCGGCAGAGCGTGTCGAGCACTTTCTCGACAGTATCTGGCGGCGCTTTGGGTCTCATTCTGCGGATTATTTGGGGAATTTGGTGTCTGCGCAGCCCCCGTTTCTTGAGGCCTTTGCTCAAGGCCCACGCAGCGAAATTACCCTTTCCGCGATGGTCAAGTTTTATGGGCGTCCGCGTTCCCCATCGGTACGAGGCGGCTCTGTGCCTGGTGTTCAGGATGTTCTGCGTCCACGGACCATGGTGAGTGCCAGTGGGCAAGCCGTCAGTGTGCGGCGATGGAATCCACGCGGCGGGAAATCCGATTCCTGATGGCGTGAGCAGACAGCGCATTCCTACGCCAATGGGTGGGCGGAGGGACGGGGATTTTTCCGAAACAGTCTTTCCCCGGTCCTGAGCTTCGTGCATACTACGCCATCACTCGTGCAGTAAGAAACTTGGTTGCTTGGGGTGTGGGGTGCGGGGGGCGTGTGGCTCCTCGAAAACAGGGCAAAAAATCGTCAGTGGTATGAGAAAAATCCTGCCATCGTTTGTGGCCCTTTTGATTTGGGCCGTGTGTTTGGTTGATCCGGTTGCTGCGAATGCTGCGGAGCAAGTCGCCTCTGCGGCTGGTGGGCATGCGGCACCGCATATCAATGGCGCCACTCTCGGTCTTTTGTGGGTTGTGCCGTTCTGCGCGATGTTGTTGTCCATTGCCCTCTTTCCTCTTATTTTGCCGCATTTTTGGCACCACAATTTTGGCAAAGCGGCGGCTTTTTGGGCGCTGTGTTTTCTGGTTCCGGCCTATTACGAGTTTGGGTTCTCGGTGGTGCTGTATGAGGTTCTGCACGTTGTTTTGTTGGAATATCTTCCTTTTGTGATTTTGCTGTTTTCGTTATTTACAGTCGCTGGTGGTGTGCGGCTGACGGGCTCTTTGCATGGTTCTCCGTTGTTGAACACCGGTATGCTGGCGATTGGAACCGTCTTAGCCAGTTGGATGGGGACGACGGGTGCCGCGATGCTTTTGATCCGGCCAATCATCCGTGCGAACGAACATCGCGAAAACAAGGTTCATATCATCGTCTTCTTCATTTTCCTGGTCGCCAATATCGGTGGGGGATTGACCCCCTTGGGCGACCCGCCTTTGTTTTTAGGGTTCTTGAAGGGCGTTTCTTTCTTTTGGCCGACGCAGCATGTGCTGTTGCCGCTTTTGGCTATGTCCGGAGCGTTGCTGCTGATCTTTTTTGGTCTCGATACGTGGTTTTATCGCCATGAAGGGCACGAGACCCCGACGGATGAGCCGGAAGAAAAAGTCGGGCTGGAAGGTAAGATTAATATTTTGCTTTTGGTGGGCGTCATCGCGGCGGTGTTGATGAGTGGTCTGTGGCCGCGCGACTATCGCTTCTCTCTTTTGGTTTTCCATGTGCCTTTGGAAATCCAGAATGTAGCACGCGATGTCTTGTTGCTGCTGTTGGCTTATTTGTCCTGGAAACTGACCAGCCGCGAAAGTCGCAAGGCCAATGCCTTTAACTGGTTCCCGATTATCGAGGTGGGGAAACTGTTCGGCGGCATTTTCATGACCATCATTCCGGCGATTGCGATTTTGAAGGCGGGAGCTAATGGTGTGTTGTCACCGGTCATTCATGCGGTGACCAATGCAGAGGGGGAGCCGATCAATTCGATGTACTTCGTTTTGACGGGCTTGTTGTCGTCCTTCCTGGACAATGCGCCAACCTATCTGGTGTTTTTCAATACAGCTGGCGGTGATCCTCATGTCTTGATGAGTGAAGTTGCGACGTTGATGGCGATTTCTTGCGGTGCGGTGTTTATGGGTGCCAACACCTATGTTGGTAATGCTCCGAACTTCATGGTCAAGGCAATTGCCGAAGAGCGTGGCGTGAAGATGCCCAGTTTCTTTGGTTATATGGTGTGGTCGTTTGGGATCTTGGGGCCACTCTACGCGGTTCTGGTTTATATGTTCTTTATGTAGAGAAGACAGATCCCCCATAAGAAAAGCCCCCGGTTTTGGGGGCTTTTCTTATGGGGGAGTGAGTGTCAGTGGGCCATCAAGATCGGGATGTTCGCGCTGGACAGCAGGCGGCGCGTGCCGCCGCCGAGGACCAGTTCACGCAGACGGGAATTGCCGGAACCACCCATCACGATCATATCGGCACGGGACTCGCGGGCATACTCCAGGACACGTCCCTCTGCCGCACGGGCCCCATGCTGTGGGGCGCGAACTGCTGGCTCAATATCGTGCAAGCGCAACGTGTTGGCGATGCGCTCAAGGGAGCGTGCGGCTTCCTTGCCGCCTTCGCGTGAGACCAGGGTTACAGATTCGGCTTGTTGCAAGAAGGGGATGGCGGAACGCACGGCACGCGAACATTCTACGGTTTCTTTCCACGCCACCAGAACGCGCCGTCCTAAAACCATGCGGCGCTGTCCGTGGGGAAGAACGATCACCGGACAGCTTCCGACCATCGCCAACTGATCGGGCAACTCGGCGAATAGCATCTCTTCCAGGTTTTGTGGGTCACTTTGGCTGACAATGGCGAGGTCGTGATAGTGCGACAGTTGAGTCAGCACCTTGATGTGTTCACCCTCAACCATGGTCCATTCATAACGGACCTCGTGGAGTTTGCACCACTGGCGGAATTCATATTCGACGGTCTTAGATTTTTCCGCAGCGATGTCCTCCACCTCGTTGGTGTAGGCGAGCGAAACCGTTCGGCCATCAGCGGTTGCTGTTCGCACCGGGCTGGTGATGAAAACAACACTCAATACCGCGTTATGCCGGCAGGCGAGGTTATAAGCAACGCGCAGGCGAGTCATGTATTCCTCGTCATTGGCGAGATGAACGAGGATGGATCTAATGCTCATGCCGAGGCGTTCCCTACTTTGGGCCTCCGTTAACGGACACTCGTCCGAGGGGCGGAGACGCTATTCCGGCCAAGAGGGAAAGTCAACACCCCGTCTTGCCGAAACTCAAAACGCACCACTCTTCCGCAAACTATAGCACGCAATCGCGACGATGGTTTGTGGAGAAACCAAGGGACGGGGAAAACAAATCCTCTCCCTCTCCGAAGGGTATCTTTCGGCGGGATGCGATGCAATACCGGCGGTGAAAAAAACATATCACCAGAGGTTTATGGTGTGTCCGGCGTCAGTTGAGAGAGACGACATAGCGGTCGATGGGCACCTGCCGTCCGATCAGTTTCTGTTTGAACAGATATTCGGCGAATCGCACGTATCGGGTGCGGTCCACGGCCAGGGGCCGCAACGCGATGCGTGGCAGGGTGTCGCGCCATGCCCGGCGGTTCAGTTCGGTATTCAGCCCTTTGTCATAGGAGGTAAAGGCGGTCCAAGCGGCCTTTGTGTGGTTGACAGAGAACAATGCAGATCGTTCCACCGCGTCCAGAAACCGGCGGATTCTGGTGTCGCCTAGGCGTTGCTGGTGGGTGATGTAGACCAGTTCGTCATAGACCGGGACGCCGTTTTCTTCGGGGTAAAAGGCAATGCCGGGGTGCTTTTCCAGATCCATTTGATTGAGTTCAAAATTGCGAAAGGCCCCGATTACCGCATCCACTTGGCGGGACAGCAAAGCCGGAGACAAGGCAAAGTTGACGTTGATCAACGTGACATCCTTCAAGGACAGGCCATGGCTTTGCAACATGGTGCCTAAAATCGCATCTTCGAAGCCAGAGATCGAATAACCGATCTTTCGTCCCTTCAAATCTGCAATTGTTTTGATGGGGCCTTTTTTCAACGCCACCAAGGCGTTCAAAGGCGTTTCAATCAGTGTGCCGATTCGGACAATGGGCAACCCGGATTCGGCCAGCAAATGCAACTGAGGCTGATAGGTCAAAGCAATATCGACTTCTTTCGCGGCAACCAGCTTCGGTGGCAGGTTGGGGTCTGCCGGTGCGATCACTTCGACATCCAGGCCGACGTCGCGGAAGTATCCCAGTTGTTTGGCGATGATGATGGGGGCGTGATCCGGGTTCACAAACCAGTCCAGCATCACGGTGAGCTTTTCAAGCGGTTGTGGTGTGTTGGACGCTGCGGTTTCCGCCCAAGCTGGAGCTATCGGCAACAGGCTGGCCGCGACG
>JAFGWD010000075.1 GCA_016937315.1 Rhodospirillaceae bacterium | reverse complement strand
GGGATTCGAACCCGTGTTGCCGGCGTGAAAGGCCAGTGTCCTAGGCCTCTAGACGATGGGGTCACAGGCCGAAGCGGAGCGCCCTTCTACCCGTGGGAGGCTGTTGGCGCAAGTCCTTTTTTCACTCCCCGCTCATTCTTTTCTATCTAAATGCAACGGCACCTCATGCAAAGATGGACCTGAGGCCGATAAAAACGCCCCCACAGCCCTTACCCCCGAACGATCAACCGCAGAAATCAGCCAAACCAAACCCGCTTCATCCGCTCTTTCGACATCAAAAACAGACGGAGACGTCGCAGCATCCGGATGCGAGTGATAATGGCCAAGAATCACATCCCGGCTCTTATCCTCCCGCAACTGGCGCTGCACACGGAGGTGCACCACAGGATCAAGTTCAAAAAACGATTCAGGAAAAGCGGCCACATTGGCAACGGGGACAGCCCTGCGGATTTGAATGCCTTCTGCATCACGTTGCCCCAGCAATAGGCCACAGGCCTCACACGGCCACGCGGACGCCGCATGATCACCAAGCGCCCGCCACGCGGCCTCTGCACAAAAGACCTTCGCCTCCCCCATCATGGGATCACGACGCGGGACGCGGTGGATGACTATCGACCGCCCCCATGTCAATCCGGCCCAAAACACGGCCTTGCGCCAAATCAACAACCAAAATGCGGTCCGCTTCGCCGCCCCCACGCACCGTCACATAGACCAGCGTGCCTTGAGCTGACACAGAAGCAATCGTCGACCCAGAGGGCTGAGACAGCCCGACAACATCGAATAGTGTTGTCGAAACCGTCGGCGCCACGAATGCCGCCGCGATTTCCTGCTGTGGCTTCTGATCCGAGCCCTTATAAAAGAAGGCACCATAAATTAAGACCACTGTCGCCACGACAATCAGGGCACCCAGTCCGAAGACCACGCCCTTCACAATTTTGATCACGGTTCGCTCACTCCATGTCCATGCCGCCTGTCGACGCTCCGCCCACACCTCTGTCCGCGACCTGGCCCGAAGATGCCTCTGTCGCTCGTCTGGATAAGGCCTGTGCGACCATCTTTCCCGATCTGTCTCGATCACGCCTGAAAGCCTTGATCGAGGATGGCCGTGTCACCGTCAACGGCGGCACCTTAACCGACCCCTCAGCCAAGGTCAAACCAGGGCAAAACCTGTGCGTAGCCCCACCGCCACCTGTGCCTGCGGACCCCCTACCAGAAGACATTCCCCTCCTCATCGTATACGAAGATGCCGATCTCCTGGTCTTAAACAAGCCGCCAGGTCTGGTCGTCCACCCCGCAGCCGGAAACCTTGACGGCACCTTAGTAAATGCTCTGCTCGCTCATTGTGGCGACGGTCTATCTGGAATCGGTGGCGTCAAACGCCCCGGCATCGTGCATCGCATCGACAAAGACACCAGCGGATTGATGGTGGTGGCCAAATCTGATGCCGCACACATCGGCCTGTCCGCACAGTTTGCCGCACACAGCTTGGACCGCGCCTATACAGCCGTAGTCTGGGGCTACGTCACGCCGGAGTCCGGTGATATCACCGGAAATATCGGGCGCAACCCAAAAGACCGCAAAAAAATGGCTGTCGTGAAAAGTGGTGGTAAGACGGCTCTAACACATTACCGCGTGCTGGAACGGTTCGGCAGAATCGCAACTTTGGTCGAATGCCGACTCGCCACGGGACGGACCCACCAAATCCGAGTCCACTTCACCGAATACGATCATACCCTTGTTGGAGATCCTCTTTATGGGCGAACGCCACGCCATGGTATGAAGAATTTTCCGGACACTGTGAAGGGTTTTATCGATCAATTCCCCAGACAAGCCCTCCACGCCCACCGCATCGGATTTAACCACCCGATTTCAAATAATTTTTTATGTTTCGAGGCCCCCCTTCCAACCGATATGGAGATGCTGATAGCTGCGTTCCGCACCGCCGCCAAAATAAATACTTGACTTGTTTCATGGGGAATTTCACCATGAAACTCACAAGCGGGGAAGCATCAACCTATCCTCGCCGGAATAAGCATCTCCAATCCTCTTGGAGACGCACAAAGGACCAAAGGCACGGCTGAGAAGGGAGGGCAGAAAATGTCCGCAACAACCGTCGATCTGGTGATCGGACCGGAACAGAACCTCACCCGCTACCTACAAGAGATCCGTAAGTTTCCCATGCTCTCCCCCGAGGAAGAGTATGACCTCTCAACACGCTACCGCGACCATGATGACATGGCCGCAGCCCACAAAATGGTAACCAGCCACCTGCGTCTGGTTGCGAAGATCGCTATGGGGTACCGTGGCTATGGCCTCCCCATCGGCGAGGTCATTTCCGAAGGCAACGTTGGCCTGATGCAATCCGTAAAGCGCTTTGACCCAGAGCGCGGCTTCCGTTTGGCAACGTATGCGATGTGGTGGATCCGCGCATCGATTCAGGAATACATCCTGCACTCCTGGTCTCTGGTGAAAATGGGCACCACGGCGGCCCAAAAGAAGCTGTTCTTCAACCTGCGTAAGCTGAAGGGCCAGATGCAGGCAATTGAAGAAGGCGACCTGCGCCCTGAAATCGTCACCGCTATTGCGGATAAACTCTCCGTCGCGGAAAATGACGTCATTAATATGAACCGTCGGCTCTCCAGCCCAGACCATTCGTTAAACGCTCCGTTGCGTATTGACGGAGATGGTGAATGGCAGGACTGGTTGGTGGATGACAGCGACAATCAGGAAACCCTGTTGGCCGAACGCGAAGAACTGGGTGAGCGCCGGCGTCTGCTGAAAGACGCTTTAGGTCTCCTCAATCAGCGGGAGCGCCGCATTCTCCAGGCTCGGCGTTTGTCGGAAACCCCGTCAACACTGGAAGATTTGAGCCACGAATACGGCATTTCGCGGGAACGCATCCGCCAAATTGAAGTACGTGCTCTCGAAAAGCTGCAAAAGAGCATGCGAACCGCCGTTGTCGAGCAGAATCTGCATTTCTAGTATCCTGGTTCTGCATCCCCTTCAACGTTACTGCGGACTATGAGCGTCTGACCATAGCAGAACAAAACCCCGGCCGATAAGGCCGGGGTAACAAAATCAGGTAGAGCTGTCCCCGTCCATTGGAACAGATTGGCGGCAAGAATAAGCTAATCCCTTCACCTCGTGCTTTTGGTGGTCGTTTGATCCTGGGCGCTCCTTCGGATACATATTCCGAACTTCACAGTTCACTTACACCTGATGCAAGGAATAGTGGGGCATTCCCCGCCAAACCATTTCCCAGGACGCGCCTGGGCGAACGTTCTGGATTTTGTTGGGCACGAAGCAGACCAGACAGTCTCCCCCATCTCCGGCCCGTACGGAAGGATAGATGAGCCCTGGCGTGCCTTCGCCCAACAACCGAGCCGCCAGACTTTGCCCCTCGGGGTAGCCTATTGCTGGGTCAGGGGTAAGTGCGGGATGGGCAGGTTCATCCCGCAGATCCGCAAAATCCCCGATAAAATCGGCGTGGAGTTCCACATAGCGTGCGGTGTCATCGAAAAGCCCGGTGAATTCCAGTTCACGAATTCGATGCCAAGCAACCTCGGCAACCGAAACCATCACATCCCAGGCGCAGTACCAAGCACCGCGCTTTGCGTCGTTGAACCGATTTCCGCCGATCCGGGTATAGGCAAACGCCGCATTGATGTGTGACTGTCCGTAGACCTTGAGGTCCGCATTCCGTCGCATCCAGGCCAGCTCACGCGGGTCGAAGTGCGGGTTTTTCCCGGTCTCGGCCAACAATCGACCGCTGGTCATCCCCTCAATCTCGGCGAGAACGTCAGCTTCATCGTCCGTGTCGACAAGCCCTCGCAAAACCGGCGGCTTGTGATGCGTGGCGGGGATCAAACGGATCAATCCCCGATCCGAAATGCTCGTGATTTTCATGCTCCGCCCCGAAGAGCATCGAGATAGGTCCGAACGTTGATGATCGCTGGCAGCCCCCCGGCAATAGCCGTATCGACGGGTCGTTTCCCGCCGAAAAGAGGTCCGTGGTTTTCGCGCACCATCCACACAGAGGACAATGGCTCGGAGAAATACAGGCCGAGGGCCTTGTAGATTCCGATCACCGCCGAAAGCCGCAGCATTTGATCCTGCGTCAACGCCGTGGAATGGGCCGTTTTTTTCGTCCGCTTCCATGTGCTTTCCGACATGTCCGCCAGGGCGGCCGCTTCCTTAACCGACAGCTGCCAAGCGTTGGCGATGCGGGCATACGCTTTCAAAGCAACGGCGACCGTACTGGGAGACCGGGAAGTGGTGGCGACAACGGGCATCGGAACCTCCTTTGGTTATCCCAAAGGTAAGACCATTTGACCTCTGCGTCAAGGTCAAATGACCTTATGCAGGTGGGCGCCTTGGCGTTTGGCATACATGTCGTTCACCTCAGATCCCTACTGCCGTGTAGCTTCTTCAAAACGTTCAAGAAGGATATCGGCAGCGGCCTGATGAATCTCATTTCCAGCGTTTTGGGATATATCTAGCAGACCTTTTTTTATGTCATCCAAAGGTGTCAGGGTGCGTGGGGGAAGACTGATATGAAAAATTGATTCCTGGTAGCCCCTTAATCTTTCTTCGACAAAAGGCGTCACTTCGATATTTTCATTACCCAGCCCCGACGCTTCCACGCCATCGGATAATTTTTCCAGTAATTGCCCTGCTGAGTGTCTAATCTCGTTTAGAGGTGGCCCCGGAAATTCGGACAGGATGCTAAGCTAATCCCTTCCTGAGGAAGGACTGGGTTTTATGGGCAAAGTTACGAGGAAGCGGTATTCGG
>JAFGWD010000007.1 GCA_016937315.1 Rhodospirillaceae bacterium | reverse complement strand
CTGAGACCGGTGCCACCGCCGTCGTCGACCCCAGCGAAGCCGAACCCGTCCTCGCTGCGGCCGAGGCCCAGGGCTGGACCATCACCACAATCCTCATCACCCATCATCACGCGGACCACATCGGCGGCATTTCCGCTATCCGCGCCGCCACCCACTGCCAGGTTATCGCCCCTCTCGCCGATCTTCATCGCATCCCGGATGTCGACCTCGCCGTCAGCGAGGGCGATACCGTATCCTTAGGGGCCACCCACGCCACCGTTTTCGAAACTCCGGGCCACACCTTGGGTCATGTCGCCTATTGGTTCATGGCCGAAAACGCCCTGTTTTCCGGGGACACGTTGTTTGCGCTGGGCTGTGGCCGTCTGTTCGAAGGCACACCGGCCCAAATGTGGGAAAGCCTGAGCCGCTTACGCGCCCTGCCAGACGAAACCCTCGTCTATTGTGGCCATGAATACACGCTATCCAATGCGCGTTTCGCCCTCACCATCGACCCTGAAAACGAGAGACTGCGCGGACGCACCGCCTGCGTCGAGACACTGGCCCACGCCAAGCAACCAACCATTCCGTCTCTGTTGGGAATCGAAAAAAAGACCAACCCTTTTTTGCGGGCCGATGATCCAAATTTGGCTGCATCACTGGGTCTGAAAGATGCACCGCCGGACGTCGTCTTCGCAGAAATCCGGCGGCGCAAGGATATCTTTTAGCAAACATCAATCCCGCATCGCGGGGCTTTACGACATCAACTGACCGCCATTGATGTCAAGCGTGGTGCCGGTAATATAATCCGCACCATCGGCAACCAGGAACAAAACGCCACGCGCAATATCCTCAGCACGCCCCAAACGCCCCATGGGAATGCGGGCAACGATCTTTTCCAAAACCGCCGGGGGCACCTGACGCACCATCTCCGTGTCGACATAGCCCGGAGCAATGGCATTGACCGTAATGCCTTTGCCCGCGCTTTCCAGCGCCAAGGCCCGTGTGAAGCCCAAGATGCCCGCCTTCGCAGCGGCATAGTTGACCTGACCGTACTGCCCAACCTGACCGTTAATCGAACTGATGTTGACAATGCGACCGAACCCACGCTCCCGCATGTCATCAATCACCGCACGTGAAACGTTAAAGCACCCCGACAGGTTGGTATCAATCACCGCTCCCCACTGATCCCGATCCATGCGATGCATGGTGGTATCGCGGGTAATCCCGGCATTGTTGACCAGAACCTCGACGGCACCAACATCCGTGGCAATCTTCGCCATTGCCTCGACACACTGGTCAAAGGATGAGATATCGAATTTATAAACGGGAATCCCGGTTTCCTCGGCAAAGCCCGCCGCAGCCTCATCATTCGCATTGTGAGAGGCAACAACACGATATCCACCGTACATCAGCCCCTCGCAAATGGCGCGGCCAATACCCCGCGTTCCGCCAGTGACCAATGCAACGCGACCTTTGCTCATCACCTGTGCCCTTCCTCAAAAAATACAAAACCATGCACGCAGACGTCCAGAACCAAGGACCGGAACGCATCCTGATATGTCATAGTCCAGCCTATGCGATCAAAGCATCCGGTTCCAGCCCCGATCACGACTCACCTCAGGGTTTTCACGAGATTGGGGCCTTCGCACGCCACCCCACCCAAGAGAAGAAAAACACCCCCCGAGATACGCGTGCGAGTCGGCAATCCCGATGGGGCTGACCATAAAAGCGGTCTATTTCCACGACAAGACATTGCCTTATTTCCCTACACCAGAGAGAAAAAACACCCCCAACCCAGCGTTCAGGGGCATGAATATGAAACGCCTGCTGATTACACTTGCACCCTATCTGGGTTTTGAATATGCATACCCCGGAATGACGACGGCAAGAAATAAACAGGTCGTCACGGCATATGGGGGCATGTGGGCCGGGGGGAACTACAGGCCACTCTGTTTTTCAAGGAATGATGAATCCAATGAGCGAAAACCCCGTCAATCGCGCCAACGCCACCGACAAACACGTCGGGACACGCATCCGCGAACGGCGCATCATGCTGGGCCTGAGCCAGCAGCAGATGGCCAACATGATCGGTGTCACATACCAGCAGGCCCACAAATACGAACGCGGCATCAACCGCATCTCGGCGGGTCGGCTTTACGAAATCTCCCAGGTTCTCGGCATTCCCGTCAGCTTCTTCTTTGAGGGTCTCGAAGAAGAGCGCGTACCAGAGCTTAACGAACGGCAGCGTATGTGCCTGGAACTTGCCCGCAATTTTGCCGCGATTTCCAATGAAAAGCACCAGGACGCTTTGAGCCAAATGGCCCGAGCCCTCGCGTCCGCAGCAATAGCAGCCGAATAAGCCGCCATTGTCCCGACTGCCCGCCAGACGCCACACTCTCAACGTTCGCAGACCACGCGAAACCCGACAGTGAAGCTGCGTTCGGCAGGTGGTCGAGGTGCCTTTGCGGCATGCTTTGACTGGTTGGAAAAATAATACCACGCGCCCCCACGGGTCAGCCGCGCCGAGCATTGTCCGGGTGGTTTTGTTACCGCGCAATCTTCCACCCACTCCCACAAATTTCCGTTCATATCAAACAAACCAAAGGGATTGGGGGGATAACTCGCCACCGGCATTGTCCCATAATCAGAAACGCCAGGATTGCAGCCACGACAACGCGCCATGCCGGATTTCATGGAATCTCCCCACCAATAGGCCTGCTTTCCTCCGGCACCGGCGGCAACATCCCACTCGGCACCGCTGGGCAAACGACAAACCTGCCCTGTCAGCTTCGACACCCAATGGGTATAGATCTTGGCGTCATGCCACGACACATTGATTACCGGGCGACGACCCCGCCCCCATCCATGATCATCCGTAATCACCGAGCATGCTCCGGCATCCACGCACGCATCCCATTGAGCAAACGTGGTTTCGGTTCGCGCCATGGCCACCACACGCCCCGCAACCGGAGGCAAAATCACCATTTCAGGAGCCCGTGGATCATCCTGGATAAAATCCCCCACCTCCTGCGCTGATGCACAGACGGACAGACCCCACAGACCGAAAACCAAAGCCATGCAAAACAGCTTCATTGTTGCGTAACCCGACGCGAAGCCGGCAGGTGCAGGATCACCCGCATACCCTTTTCGTCATCCTGGTGCATCGACACATCACCGCCATGCGCCTGCATCTGACACCGCGTAATATACAGCCCCAGACCACACCCACCACCCGATGCCGCTGCCCTCGGTAACGCGGCATCATTATGAACCACAATGGCGATTCCGCCCGCCGCATCGCCGCCAATGCCAATATCGATATGCCCACCGCGCGGCGTAAATTTAATGGCGTTCCCCAGAACATTCAGCATCGCCTGCCGCAATCGGCGCACATCGCCCCGAACCTGAATCGGATGAATCTCGACCCTGGCCCGCACCACCACTCCGGCCTGGACAATTTCATCCTGCAGCCACGTTTGCACCGTCGCCACCAGATTCGAAAGATCCACATTTTCCTCATCCAGAGTGTCCGAGCCCAGGCACATGCGGGCTTCATCAAGAAGGCCATCAATCAAGCCTTCCATGTGACGACACGCCAGTAACATCTGTGCCGCCGCATCAAGGTATCGCGGGTCCCCCAGGGCACCATAGGCCTGTTCCGCAATCAGCGCGGCAAACCCCTTGACCGCCCCCAACGGAGACCGCAACTCGTGCGCCAACACCGCCGGAGACAAAAGAGTGGGAGATTCTGGGTCCCTTTTCGGTTCGTCATCCGACATCCCTGCCTCCTCCCGGTGGACCGTTTGCATCCCATTCAGCACGCACCGACGCATCACTCTCATAAACGTGCATATGGGCCGCATGACGGAAGAATACATCCCAAGGCACGAGCCGCGCCAATGCCCAAACCGCAGCCCCACGCACCAAAGGCTGATCATCCAGCAGCCGTTCCAGGACCACATCGGCCTGCGCGGAATCACCGCCGTTACCCAGCGCAATTAGCACATTGCGAACAAAGCGTGCCCGCCCGATACGCTTGATCGGAGACCCAGAAAACCGCTCCCGAAACGCCGCATCGTCCAACCCGACAAGGTCGGCCAGAGATGGTGCCAATAGATCGTCTCGGGCCTGCAACTTCACCTCTCTTGCGACCCGAGCAAAGCGATTCCACGGGCATACGGCAAGGCAATCATCGCACCCATAAATGCGATTCCCCAATAACGGACGCAGAGCACGGGGAATAGGCCCCTTATGCTCGATGGTCAGGTACGATACACACCGTCTGGCATCAATCTGACGTGCCCCCGTGAAGGCTTGCGTCGGACACACATCAAGGCACCGACGGCAGCGCCCACACCGATCCGCATGCGGATCATCTGGAGGCAACGGCAGCGCCGTCGCAATCACCCCCAGAAACAACCAAGCACCAAAATCCCGCGACACCACATTGGTGTGCTTACCGATCCAACCCAGACCGGCCTGTTCGGCCAGTGGTTTTTCCATCACCGGCGCAGTATCAACGAAAACCTTGACCTGCGCCCCCAATTCACCATGGATGCGCCGCGCCACCTGCTTCAGTTTGGATTTGACAACATCATGATAATCGCGATGACGCGCATACACGCTGATCGCGCCACAATCGCGACGCGCCAAAACCGCCAGAGGATCACCCGAAGGCCCATAATTCAGAGCACAAACCACAACGCTTTGTGCATCCGCCCACAAGCCCTTTAACGCCACACGCTCAGACACACGATCCGCCATCCACGTCATCGTGCCGTGGCGGCCTTCCTCCAGATAAGCGGTCAACGCCTCCGCGCCACCGACCACCGCCTCGGCACCCGTAAAGCCGCAAGCATCGAATCCAGCTTCCGCCGCCCACGTGCGGATCAGCGTCTTGATCTGATCGGGGGACACATCGCTCATCGGCTCTTTCCGGTAAAGACGGTGTATTCTTAGCCGCGTGGAGGAATGTCCCCCATCGCCAACTCCACAGCAATGGCCGCCGCCGTTTCATCCAAGGTGCCGGTTTCAATCGCCGCCCGCAACCGCGCCATCAACATTTGATAAAAACGCAAGTTGTGCCAAGTCAGCAACATCGCACCAAGAATTTCCTCGCAACGGATCAAATGGTGCAAATAGGCGCGGGAAAACCGCGTGCAAGCCGGACAATCACAGGCCGCATCCAAGGGGCGCGGATCATCGGCATGACGTGCATTGCGTAAATTCAGGGTGCCGCGATGGGTAAAGGCCTGAGCCGTTCGGCCTGAACGAGTCGGCATCACACAATCAAACATATCGACACCGCGCTGCACCGCGCCAACGATATCCAGGGGCTTGCCGACTCCCATCAAATAGCGTGGATGAGTCTGCGGCAAGGCCGGAGTCGTGACATCCAAAGTCTCGAACATCGCGTCTTGGCCCTCGCCAACCGCAAGACCACCAATGGCATAACCATCGAACCCAATGCTGGTCAGCGCGGACGCAGACTCCAAACGCAGGTCAGGAAACACACTGCCCTGCACAATGCCAAACAAACCGTATCCAGGGCGAGGCACAAACGCCACCTTAGAACGTTCGGCCCAGCGCATGGACAAACGCATTGAGGCCTTCGCCACATCCAGTTCCGCTGGAAACGGTGTGCATTCATCAAAGGCCATGGTGACATCGGCATCCAGAAGTTTCTGGATTTCCATGGACCGTTCCGGCGTCAGGTGATGGGCCGAGCCATCGATGTGAGAGCGGAAAGTCACCCCGGTTTCATCGAGTTTACGCAGCTTCGACAAAGACATGACCTGGAAACCGCCGGAATCCGTCAGAATCGGCCCCGACCAATCCATGAACCGATGCAGTCCACCCAACTCCGCGATGCGTTCGGCTCCGGGCCGCAGCATCAAATGATAGGTGTTGCCCAAAAGGATATGTGCCCCGGTGGCCGCCACCGAATCCGGCATCATTGCCTTGACCGTGGCTGCGGTTCCAACAGGCATGAAAGCTGGCGTTTCCACATCGCCATGAGCGGTGGTCAGGCGTCCGCGCCGCGCCGCGCCATCAGTGGCCAGGACCTTGTATCCAAAGGCACTCATCGGTCATCTCCTGCCGGTTCAAGAAGGCAGGCATCGCCATAAGAATAAAAACGATACCCCGTCGCAATGGCGTGTGCATAGGCCGCCTTCATACGGTCTAGGCCAGAAAACGCCGAGACCAACATAAACAGAGTGGACTTCGGCAAATGAAAATTGGTCATCAAGCGATCCACGGCACGAAATCGGTATCCCGGCGTCATAAAAATCGCGGTTTCACCGGAAAACGGGCGAACCTCACCTGCCTCCGTAGCAGCACTTTCCAGTATCCGAGATGCCGTGGTTCCCACCGCCAACACCCGCCCTCCGGCGGCACGCGCCGCATTGATGCGATCGGCAACATCGGCAGAAATCGTACCCCATTCGCTGTGCATGACGTGGGAGTTGGTATCCTCCACCTTCACCGGCAAAAAGGTACCGGCTCCGACATGCAACGTCACGGAGAGACGCGCAACACCCCGTGCCTCCAGAGCCGCTAATAAGTCTGACGTAAAGTGCAACCCAGCCGTCGGGGCCGCAACCGAGCCATCGGCACGGGCATAAACCGTCTGATAATCCACACGATCCCGATCATCGGCACCATCGGGACGTGGGATATACGGAGGCAACGGCATTTCACCGTGGGCTTCCAGGGCCTTAACCAAGGCATCGCCCTCGCGGTCGAAGGTCACCACAACATCGCCATCGAGAGTCTTTTCCGCGACTTCGGCACGAAATCCATCGCCAAGGTCAATCACGTCGCCCGTCTTCAAACGTTTCCCAGGACGCGCAAACGCCCGCCATTGTGGACCGCCCAACGCCTTGTGCAGCATCAATTCGACACGCAAAAGGGAGCCCCCAGCGCGGCACCGCATCCCAAACACTCGCGCCGGAATCACCCGGCTGTCGTTGACCACCACAACGTCGCCGGGGGCGACCAGGGTCAGCAGGTCCCGCACTCCCAAGTCACCCAACCCATCAGGCCGCACATGCAACAGACGCGCAGCATCACGCGGCACCGCCGGACGATCGGCAATGCACGCACGCGGCAGATCGAAATCAAAAGAATCGACGCGCATTTCTGGTCCCATGGTTGCGGCAGACGGTGACGGCGAATAGCCCACACCCGCCCGCCTGTCAACCGCGCGTCAGTTTTGTGCCATGCACACGCCACAACCAACCATCGGCAAACCACGCCATGCCCACCCGGTATCACGGCCATTGCCGATCACCCCTTCGGGCACATTATAAACTGTCTTGAACCCCGCATTGACCAGCAAAAGCGCCGCCTGTGCTGAACGATTACCGGTCCGACAAATCAGCATCACCGGCGTTTTCATATCGCCACGCACCGCCTTTTTCACGCCCGCAACAAAACCGGCTGCGCCGCGTGGATCGGACAAGGTCACTTGGCGTGCATTCTGAGGCACTCCGGTTTGCAGCCACTCTGGCCGGGTCCGAACATCAATCAGAATCGCTTCCTTACGTTCCATCTTTGACCAGGCTTGATGTGGTTTCAAAGACTCCACAACCACCGTGCTTCCGGCCAGGGCCACTGCAACAGGACTGCAAACCCCCACCGCCAGCGCCAAACACGCCGACAGAAAAAACCGTCTGATCATACCTCTTCCTTTCCTTGGGATGCGCGGGTCAGGTTCGTGCCGTTGCCATCGTCCGATAAGGAACCACAAGGGCAGCCTTCGCTTCATCTCGCACAGGGACCTCCATCCCTCGCGCCAGAGAAATCAGGTCGTCCATCAAAGGCACACCACCGGCCATCGACACCACCGCCGACAGACTGGGGCGTGGATTGACTTCCAACAGACACGGGGTCCCCACCTCGTCAAACATCACATCGCAATCAACCAGCCAAGACAAGCCCAATTTGTGCGCCACATCCGTCCCCAAATCGCGCAGGATTGCTGAATCGACCAATTCATGCCCTTCGTTAGGCAACGCCGTGTTGCGACGGCGGCGCGGCACGACACACTGTGCATCCCCATTCCAAGCCAGCACATCAACGTCGTAAACTGGCTCTTTCAGGCGTTTCATTACGATAACCGGAAACAACGCGTCATAAACATCAACAAAGCGCATCATGAAGGTATCGTAATCCATGTGCACTTCGCGGCTCCCCAGATACTCCTGAGCTCCGTGGATCGCGCTCCGAATCACGCTCACTCCACGACTGGACTGAGCTGTCGCCGGTTTCACCACGACCTCGCCATAAAGCCCAAACATCTGCTCCACCGCCGACACCAAATGTTCACGACTATCCGCCATACGCCAATCCGGCACCGGCAACCCCACACGGGTGAACAACTCATAAGCCTGCAACTTGTTGGACAGGGTTTCCACCAAGTCACAGCGGTTACAGGCCAACAAGCACCCCACATCAGAAAACAAATTACGATGGGGTGCCAAGGCCAGCACATCGCCATCAACCAAGGGCAAAACCATATCCGCATGGTGACGATCCGCCAACTGCACCACCGCGCGGGCAAAGGTTTCAGGGTCCCAAGAATCGACACAGGCAAAAACGTCTGCAAAATGCCGCGCATTGACGTCGGCTCGACGATCCACGGCAATCACCCGCACATCATGCACAGGACTCTCGCGGAGGCGCATGATCATGTCGGTGGCCATTTCGACGCCCACCGACGTCAGGATCATTGTATAGGACATGGCTCCCCCCATCGTTCCGGCAGATACAGAAAGCCCGAAGACCTCGGCCGCGCCACAAGCCCTCTCGACTCAGGATTAAGAATACCATTCTCCGGCACGGACGAATACACCACGCACAAACCCCGGACGAAGCCCTGGACTTTCCGACCCTTCATTGCACCCGCACGACCAAACCCTATCTTTTAATTAGGAGTCGTTCGCAACTCAGAACAGGAAAAACCAATGGGAAAATCCACCGCATCCGCCACATGCAAAAAAGACGGCCCCTGCGGCAAAACCGACAAACACGGTTGCTGCAAACGCTGTGGAAAGAAACGGAAATTGACGGTTCCCGCATTTATGTTTAGTGAAGTTCGAGCCCTAGGTTGAGGCTCTCAAACCACATATTCGTGAAATATCACCATAACAGAGTTCTACATTCTGAAAATTCTCAGATTTGGGTTGAATGCTCGAGCTCCTGGGCACGCGACACACGGCCCACACTCAGAAGGTAGATCACGAATATTCCAGATTACGGCTCCAAGAGGGATGGGAGATAGTTCCATCTCCTTGCCTCATGCATCCAGAGCACCATGTTCTGAACAGCCGCGGCAACGAATTTACGCCTCTTCTAAGGGAGGATGTAGTGAGGAAGCCGGAATCGTGGCCTGTCCGCCCATTATTGGAGGACGACGAATCATACTCTTCCTGGTTTTCTCGCGCAGCATGGGCAAATGGCCTGCGACCTAGCGACCTGTATCGGGCGATGGAGCCTGGGCAGGACCGCGATCCAGGGGACCTTGATCGTTACGTCGATGATCATTCGATTGGGCGTGTCGCCGAAGCTGCGGACATCGATCCCGAACTACTACGTCAAACCACCTTCCAACGCTGGAGCGGAAACGTCTTTGCCGAAGACGACGGCATTCACAAGCTACAGTGGTTATACCCGGTAGGCCGTCGAAACGGAAAACGATGTTACGGCCAGCAACTATGCCCTCGGTGTTTAGCAACGCCAAACACACCTTACCTACGCCTTACGTGGCGCCTGATGTTCGTTTCCGCCTGCCCGACGCACGGCAATTTGCTGTTGGACCGTTGCCCTGCCTGCAATGAACCTCTCAATGTCCTCCGCCAATTTGGTCGCGGAGCAATCACCTGCTGGGCTTGTGGGTACGATTTGCGACAGGCCTCTCCTTGCGCACCGCCGATTGACCCATTACCGACCCAGGCCAGACTATTGCAGATCGCATCCCAGGGATGGGCGTTCATGGGCGAATACGGTCCCGTTTATGCGTTCTTAGTCTTTGCGATTCTGGCCCATCTGAACCGACTCCTTACTTGCGGCCATCACGCCCATGCCCTACGGACTTGGGTTTCGGCTCACGAACCAACATTGGCAATAAAACCGGAGAGCATTCCTCGCGCCCGCGAGGGCGCCCTGCTCTCCCCTCGCGCCAGGAGCGTTCTAGTGCCTATGGCTAGTTGGCTCATGGACGAATGGCCGACACGGTTTGTCGCCGCCGCCGAAGCGCTCAACATGAGCAGCCGTGACCTTCTGAAAAAATCGCCACACGCTTACCCATTCGCTTACGCTCATGTTGTGGAAAATTATCTGCGAGAACCGTCGGGGCGACACGCAGGAGACCAAGAAGTAGCTGCAGCTAAAGAGATACTCCACAACAAAGGCCAACGTGCTACCCGCCGCGCGCTGGCCCAATTACTGGGCACCAAGGCCGGTTCCGTCAGCACTCTGGCCGAGCGAACTGGCAATGGCGCGTCTTGGGGAAACGGGCGCTACTGGAAGCTTGATGGCGTCTCCCCAGAAGTCAAAGCCGCTGCCCGGATAGCCGCTCATCGAGCAGGTGAAGGGGTCGGAACTTGGATCGACGCACTTGTTCGACAGAAGCTTCATCTCTCCACCAACCGCACCATTCAGGATTGAAATACCTAGCTGGTGAGCGTTTAATCTCTTCATCCAGAAGCTATAAGACTGGAGAATGTTGTGCCTGTTCGTGCCATTCCCAATGAAAATGGTTAAATCAGAATGCTCTCACAGAGAATAAAGTCACACCCTAAAATTTTCACCGTAATATTTGGATCGGCCTCATACACTCTCGGAATTATTACATCAAGCGGAATCAACACATATTTTCATTACTATGACGTCAGCATTGAAGCCGCATCGCAGGCAGAGGTTTTGAAGGCGGAGCATCGCAATAACCTCATCCGCGAAATTGCAGAAGGCAATGAAGCGATAATGGATGCCGAAACCAAGTTTCTCATGGCATCCGAATTCGAAGCAATGAGAGGGGCGCTAGGCCTTATAGCCCAAGCGTCTGGAAACTCCCCAGAAGCGGCTACTGCCGATTTTGTCAAGACGATGGAACGCCTCGGCCTCTCGCCCAAAGACGCCGTTTTTGCTGAATCCTCAAACCAATACAGCAACGTAAAGCAAAAAGTAATCGGGACATTGGCGAGCGTCGACCTCTACTTCTCGGACGAGGTCTCACAATACGCGACCGAATACCGCGCCTACATCCGAGCCCCTAACATAGATGAAAAACGCCGCATGAATTATTGGGCAGTGACCTGCCACGGGAATCTTCCTCCAATTTGAAGTAGAGTCCGGCCCAGCAGGGAGACGGTCTTATGAAGCGGAGCAGGTTTTCAGAAGAGCAGATCATCGGCATCTTGAAGGAGCAGGAGGCGGGTGCGACGACAGCGGACGTGTGTCGCCGACACGGGGTGTCGAGCGCGACGTTCTACAAGTGGAAAGCCAAGTATGGCGGCCTTGATGTCTCGGAGGCCCGGCGTCTGAAGGCGCTGGAGGATGAGAACGCCCGGCTGAAGAAGCTGTTGGCGGAATCGATGCTGAACGAGGCCGCGCTCCGCGATCTTCTTGGAAAAAAATGGTAGGGCCCGCCGCGAAGCGGGAAGCTGTCGCACATCTGCGAAGTGAGTTCGAGATGAGCGAGCGACGGGCCTGCACGGTGATCGGAGCAGATCGAACGACGGTCCGCTACCGCTCCATCCGCCCTGCCGACGAAGAGCTACGGGAACGCCTGCGCGACCTCGCTCAAGAGTGGAGGCGTTTCGGCTACCGGCGTCTGTTCGTCCTGCTGCGCCGAGATGGCGAGGCTTCCGGGATCACCCGCATTTACCGTCTGTATCGGGAAGAAGGCTTGGCAGTGCGCCGGAGACGGACCCGCCGCAAGGCGATCGGCACGCGAGCGCCGATCCTGGTGGAAGCCGTTCCCAATGCCCGCTGGTCTCTCGACTTCGTGCATGACCAACTGGACAACGGTCGGCGCTTCCGCGTGCTCAATGTCGTCGACGACGTGACGCGGGAGTGTCTGGCTGCGGTTCCCGACACCTCGATCTCCGGCGTGCGGGTGGTCCGCGAACTGGCTGCCTTGGTGGCAAGGCACGGCAAGCCCGGAATGATCGTCTCCGACAACGGCACCGAACTCACGTCCAACGCCGTGCTGAAATGGTCTCAGGATCAGCGGATCGAGTGGCACTATATCGCGCCCGGCAAGCCGATGCAGAATGGCTATGTCGAGAGCTTCAACGGACGGATGCGGGACGAACTTCTGAACGAGACGGTCTTCACCAGCATGGCTCAGGCTCGCGCCGTGATCGCCACTTGGCGGACCGACTACAACACCACCAGACCACATTCGGCTCTGGGATATCAAACCCCGGCGGCACGTGCCGTCGAACTCAAGGCAATGGGGGCAGTCCCTCCGCCCGTTCCGGGCTCCGGGACTACCCCCATTGCTCAAACCACGCCCGACGGCGTAACTTTGGCAAAGGCTCTACTTTCGGCCGGATGAAAGTTCCATGGCAGGTCACCCAATACACAGAATATTGATGTCACTTCAACGAAAACGCCCGAGAGACCTGGTGAAACTTCTTGGTGGAGCTGCGCGACTAGCCTACCAGAACGACCACGAAATCATTACGACCTCTGACCTCCAGGGAACGTTCTCTACATATTCCGCAGAGAGACTGCAGGATATTATTAATGAATTCTCGTCGGAGCTCCCAGAGCTAAAGCGCCTCCTTTTAGCAATGAAGCCTACCGTCTCCAAGGCAGGGAAAGGTGGGCAAAAAGCATCCCATTCCTATTTATTCACCCAAGCGGAAATCGACAAGAAAATTTCAAACGTACTTCAAGGTGTGCGTGTTAAATTTACAAATAATAATATCGTATCGACGCGATCCGTCGGCCAATTTCTGTACAAGATAGATTTCATAATTGCCAGAAAAGACCTAGAAGGCGAACTGGTAGACAGAAAATTTTTTGATCAAAGCAGGTTTCTCTTCGACCAAAATCTAGACTTTGGTTACTCATGGGAAATTCATCCCGCCTATCGGTGGGCTTTGCAGCCAGATAGTGTGGAATCTCTCTTCGACCAAATAAACCTAAACCATGGGGACTAAGCGCGTAGGAATTTCCGCGCCATCTTTTTCTAATGCTGTAGCGATTGTGGCACACACCTAATGTTCACACCCCAGAGGACAGGACTCCAGCCTGTCTACAACCAGGCCGAGCGTCCTCGGCAAATTACGAGCAGGCTAAAGCCACTCCATCGAACCCCGGATTTTGGAATGAAGCGGATCGGCGTTAAAAACACTGCTGCCATCGCTAATTGGCCGCGCTAGAGGGGCTGGATGGATATCTTCGGTTCAGGACCGCGCCTCAACGAGCCCAACGGTGATCCCGCGCGCCAGGCGGTCGCGGCATTGCGGGGATATGCCTATCAGCTCTACGCCTCTGGTCTCGCTTGGCTGGCGCTACCCGATGGCGCCGAACTCCACCTCGAGGTTGCCGAGGATTACGCTGTCGCCACGCGTGAGGCGTTGAAGGGCGTGCAGGTCAGGGACACGGAGGTAAGCGGCGGCATCACGCTGCAATCCCACTGGGCACGCGCCACAATCGATTCCTTCGTTGACCTCACGATGCGCAATCCGGGGCGGATCGTCTCGCTACATTACCTCACCACGTCGCCGATCGGACTCGAGAGGGAGAACGCACACCGGATCAATGGCCGGCCCGCCCTCGAATACTGGCGGCGAGCTGCCGCAGGCACAGACTTAGCACCGATACGAAACTTAATTGAGGCACTCGACCTGAAGGAGGCCACGAATTCCCACCTAAAGTCGCTGCCTGACGAGAACTTCAGGCTCGAATTCCTGCAACGAGTGCATTGGCACTGCGGCGCACCGGATCTCACTGCTATTCGGGCAGATTTCGAGGCGGGAATCATCGAATATGCCGCCACGGCAAGACGTCTTACGAGCCAAACGGCGCGCAAACTCACGCCTTTGATTTTGGAGCACCTGCTTCAAACGGCGATTTCCAATGGCAAACGCGCGCTCCGCAGGGCAGATCTGTTATCGTTAATCGACAAGGCAGCGTTGGTCGAGGTGCCCATTGAGCAACTATTAGCGGCACACCAGGCCGGATCGGCATCTAGCACGATCTCCCGCACGGCACTGCTTGTGCCATTGGAAGAATTTCCTCTCCCCATGACCTGCGTTCCCCGCGAATCTTTGGTAGATACCATCGACATAGCGCGCCGCACCTGCGGACTTGCGATCATCTACGGTGCCACGGGAATAGGAAAGTCGATTGTTGCAAGACTCGTTGCCACTCGAGGCAACTCTCCCTGGTCGATTGCCGATTTTCGGCGTCTTTCACCCGATGAAACGGCGGCACGTCTCACTCTCCTCCACGGAGAGCTGTCCGCTTCCCCCGGAAACGACCTGATTCTTGACGACCTGAACGGACTTGACGACCCAGTGGTCCGAGATGCGCTTGCTCGCCTGTTGATAAGCTTACGCCGACGCGATGGAACGGTGGTCGTCACCACCTATCGCAATCCAACAAACACGACGATGCAGCAACTTGCACCAGACGCCGCACCGCCAATTGAAGTGCCCTACCTGAATGAAGACGAAGTCGCCGACCTCGTCGTTCAGATGGGTGGCGATTCCAAGTATGCCGGAGTGATCTACCGAGCTGTCGCCGACGGCCATCCCCAGATGACAATGGCGGCATTGCTCTATCTGAAGGGAGCAAACTGGGCACGTCGGGCTCTCGCAACAATCCTCGGCGGGCAGCTTCGTGCCGAACTCGGCGCTGAACGTCGCGCGGTTCGTGAACGGCTCGTCGGTGCACTGCCGGAAAACGCCCAAACTTTGCTGCTTCGCATCAGCCTCATTCGCGGCGGGTTCGACCGCGATCTCGCCATCAGGGTCGCAGGCCTCGATCCTGCTATCTCGCGTGGTGGTCTCGTCCTTGATCAACTCGTAGGCCCCTGGATCGAGCCATTCCGCCGCGACAGGTTGCGAGTGTCCCCAATGATCGAGGACGTGGCGGATGATGTTCTATCGAAAGAGGAGTGTCGCCTCATCCACCGCTGCGTCGCAGAAGCCACGATGATGAAAGCCCGGCTTGATGCCACCGATGCACCAGTGGCGATGCATCATGCTCTCCGAAGTGAGGAAACTGAGCTCGTCGTCACGTTCGCGCATAGCGTGGTTATCTGTAACGCCGAGATGATCGACGTCCTGGCCCCCTTTTTAACGGAGTTGATGTTCCTGCCGTTCGATCGGCCGATCTTCGCCAAGGATGCCGCCGCGTCGGCGATGATGCGCCTTTGCCAACTAATGGTGCTCATCCCTTGTGGCACCGCGCAGCAGGCGCGCGCCTGCTGGCAGGCGTTGGAGACCGAGCGCCACGCAGTGAGAGGAAAAATACTGTTCGAGGCGATCGCGCTATCCAAGATGCTGTTACATCCGCGCGCAGGAGAGCTGTTCGACGACTGGTTTGAGATCATCCTACGCTTCGATCGCCTCTGTCTCGCAGAGCCGCAGATATTGGCAGCGAGCGCAGACCTCTGGACAGAGGCCAGAAATGATCTGCATGTGACCGGCGTCCTCTTCGGCGGTCAACTGGAGAATATCAAAACCGTCGCGAGATTCCGTGAGGTAATGGAGAGACTGGACCGCGAAGATGCTGCTACGCGCGAACGCGTATTATCCTCGTTTAAGCTTGGCGTTTGTGACATTTCAGTTCTTGTCAACCACGGGTGGATGCGAGAATCACGCAAGGAGGACTTCGACTGGGAGGCCGCGCAGCGAGACTACGGTGCCTCATTCGAGCTAGCCATGGGATGGGGCAACATTATACTCGCCTCGCGCTGCGCGATCGCGCAGGCGATTTGCATCGACGAAAACGGCAACGACGCCGACCGGGCTCTCTCTCTCCTAACCAACGTGGAAGATCGGATTGGGCACGACGTAGCACTGGTTCGGGCCCGCGCAAAGATCCACTGGCGCCGTAGAGACCACGTGAACGCGCTACCGCTGCTCATAACTGCCGCCGAGAGCGAAAGCCAAGATCCGATCGAGCGCACCTTTATCGCGCGCGAGACCGGCATCAGTGAAGCAATGCTCGATAACTGGGAAGCCGCCTATAAATGGTTTGAGCGTGCGCAGGAAACAGCGGCTACAGCCTCCGACATCCCTT
>JAFGWD010000074.1 GCA_016937315.1 Rhodospirillaceae bacterium | reverse complement strand
GTGACCTTGGCGGGGTCTTCCTGCCGTGCAAAGTACGCCGCCGCCAGCAACTCTTCGATCTTTTGGAACGCATCGGTCTTCCCCGCGTTGGTCTGCGGCGGGATCATATGATCCAGAATCACGCAATACGAACGCCGTTTTGCCTGCGTCCCTTCCCCCGGATTGTTAATGATGTAAGGATACAAATGGGGCAGATCGGCAATCGCCGCATCGGGATAACACTCCCGAGACAGGCCGAGGCTCTTACCCGGCAACCATTCCAAAGACCCGTGGGTTCCAATATGGAAAATCACATGCGCCCCGAAATCATCCCGCAGCCAACGGTAATAGCCCAGGTAATGGTGGGTGGCGGGCAAATAGGGATCGTGGATTGCCTGACCATCGGGTTGGAGATCTGGAACGTCCTCGTCTTCCATGCGTGCCCGTGGCGGCTGCACACCGATAAAGACATTTCCGTTCACTATCCCGCCAACCAACAGCTTGCCATCATGGCAAAACGTCACACCCGGCACATCGCCCCATTTCTCGTCCATCTCGCGGCGCATTTTTGGGCCGCGTTCCGCGTGCCAACGTGCAGCAGAATCACCATCAATGACGGCAGCCGCACGCTCGGCCATCTGCTCCGGCGGCAAATATCGACGATCGCTGGTCAACCGATCCAACATCTGAAAGGCCATCGCCTCGCCAGACTCATACGTGTGATCAACGCGATAGCCATCTGCCGTCATCCGTTCCAGCAACGCTTT
The DNA here is from genome assembly GCA_016937315.1 of Rhodospirillaceae bacterium. Taxonomy (GTDB): domain Bacteria; phylum Pseudomonadota; class Alphaproteobacteria; order Rhodospirillales; family Rhodospirillaceae; genus Oleispirillum. The sequence goes on along the minus strand of JAFGWD010000074.1, from coordinate 2,017 downwards.
GACACTTTCAAAACTGTCCAGACCGGACGCACACCCCAAGCGATCATTACGCGGCGGATACTGGTGGAAAATAATCGCCACCTTGCGTTCCGCCGGCGGCGTGCGACGCAATCGCGCCCAGTTCATCGCCCAACGCACCACATGGGCGCAACGATCCGGCACCGGCATCCGCCGCAGCAACCGCGCCCCAGTGGCCGGATCGACCCCTGTTTCATCACGGGTTCCCACTACGGTGCCGATAATCGCACCATCAAATTCCGGCTGCGCGGCATTTACTGAGACATCCATAGGCGAAACCGCTTGCATGGTTTCTTCCCACTCGGCACGGGGATTATACGTCAAGATCAATTGCAAAACCGGCACATCCAAGCCCGATAAGAGCCCAACGGAATCCGGAGAAGCCATGCCGATGGAGAAGCTCATCGGGGACAACAAGACCTCGATGATGGTGTTTCCGTCCTTCTTGAAGAAGAACTCAACCACCTGGTCCACGCCCATGTTCCCAATGTCCGCATCGCGGAAACGTTGATGGAACACCGGCAAAGGCACGCCGCCCTTGGCCTCAATTTCCGCGATCAAGGCATCAAACACCGCCAAATCGCCATTCAGCCAGGAATACTGAGCAAACCACATGCCGATCACTGGAGCATCGGCACCTCCGGGAATCCGTGCCCGCGCCCAGGCGAGATAGCCATCGCGGTCCTTGATATCGCCCTGCCATGCGGGGTGATACACCCCCTCGGTCGGCTGCGGCTTCGGCTCTTCTGGCTCAGGCAGGTCCGCCCCCAGTTGCCGCGCCATCGTCACCAATAGATTATGTGCGTTATCAACGCCGCCGCGCTTCAGATAGGCGTGACGCAGGTTATAGGCTTCAGAGGCGAAGTCATGGCCCAGGGACTTAGCCATTTCGATTTCGTCCGGCGACATCCCGCCGGCTTGCACATGGACGACGCCCCTCTTCACCGCCGCAGCCAAATCCGGGGCACCCGGAATGGACTCCGGCCCACCGTGCGGCATCAGGACCAGAGCATCCGCCTCCGCCGCCATGCCCGAAATCGCGGCAATACGTTTCTGGTCGAACAAATCGTCCTTGGCCCGCGCAATCACCCGAATGTGCGCGGATTCCTCCGGCGTCAACGCCGCGACAGCCCGGCTCAAAACCGGCAGGAAAATCGACGTCGCATCAATAAACATAAGTGTCAGTTGACGGCCCGACATGACGGAGTCTCCTCAGAACAAAGGGAAGCAGCAGCACGACGCAACACGCAATCAAGCGCGGCGGCACGTTGAGAAATAAGTGCACGCGAAGGACACCGACCCCGACAACCAGGAACCCGGCACTCTGTACAACCGGAAAAATTCGGATGCAGTCCGGCACGCAAGGCCTCCATATCCGGCGCTCCGGCCGTACCGCGAGCATAGGCGGGATCCCCCACCAACCCAGCACAGGGATAAATCAAACCATCGGGTGTTAAGGTTGCGGCAGTGCCCCGCTCCGCCGCGCAATAACCGCCGGTATCACCGCAAAAAACCGCCTTTTGCTCACGCAACGAAATTGGCGCGGCGCGGCGGCGATTGATCCAGTCCAATCGTGCCGCCAAGGCAAAGTAAGCGTCACGCAACACCTTGGCATCCGGCAAGTCGTCTTCGGTGGCCCGCCCTGTCGGGCGCAACACATCCAATCCGATAGAACGTGCCGTCGCGAACCCACCCAACAGAAACGCCAAATCCGGCAACGTGGCGGCAGTATGACGACACACCACAGCCGTCACACCAAAAGGAACCCCTGCCGCCTCCAGTCGCGCCAAACCGGCCAAAACATCGGCCGTACGCCCACGCATCACATCGTTGACGGCAGGCGGTCCATCCAAACTGACGCCAACCCCCATGCGGTGACGTTTAACGATGTCGATGAAACGGTCATCAATGGCAACGCCATTGGTCTGTATATTCAGCCGCCCGGCCCCCATGGCGCGCGCATGCGTCGCCACGGCGTCCACCACATCCGGCACCAAAG
>JAFGWD010000073.1 GCA_016937315.1 Rhodospirillaceae bacterium | reverse complement strand
TCGCTGCCCGAGTTTTCGGAATGTCCGCGCCGGTCGACAAGTCCATCACGGTATCCGCGCCCCACGTCACCGCATCCAGCATCTTATCAACCTCTTGCGCCGGATCGGAAGCCACGCCAGAGGTGCCAATATTGGCATTAACCTTCACGCGAAAAGCCCGACCGATCACCATCGGCTCCAGTTCCGGATGATTGGGATTGGCGGGAATGATAGCAGCACCACGCGCCACTTCGTCGCGCACGAATTCTGGCGTAATGACGGTATCGCCACACCCTAAGCTCTCACGGATTGCCACGAACTCCATTTCAGGCGTCACCACTCCGGCCCGCGCCAAAGCCCTCTGGGTAATACGGCTTCCAGGGCGGGCCGAAGCAACTCCATCCACTACCGTCAGATCTTCACGAGCCGCCAACCACGCAGCACGCGGTTGTGCTCCTCGCGCTTCGGGGCCAGCGGTGTCATAAAGGTGTAGCGGCGCTTCTCCCTCTAACAGCACTTCGCGAAAGGGAACAAGCAGATCGGGATACAGCACACCAGGCACATGTGCGCGGCGCCCCATAACGGGACAAAAATGCGGTTCGGTGGACATTGGCAGGTCTCCTCGCTAATATGGAAAAGACCCGGGAGCGAGGCAAGGGGCACACCCCATCAGACAAAATCAATGGTGGCGCACGATCCCATCCCTTCGCCGGTATGACCCGGATCAGGTTCAAAGGGTCACCGCGTCGCATTGCTGGCGGTATCTCAGCCTCCTACCGAGGCCCCCCTTGGGTTTATCTCCGAGACGGTGAAGCAGACCGCCCCGTCTGTCAAACCGAAATCGACTCATCACCAGGAAACCCCTGGACGAAGCGGTACGCACATGCTTTCCTTACGTGTCCCCAAGGTGCCGCATACAAAAAGCCATACTATGCGTGGGATGCTCGAAATCGGCACCCAGACGTCAAAAGAAACAGGGAGACCTTTGCTCATGTCTGCGACACGCTTTTCCGCCACTCTCATCGTCGAAAACGCCGAGCGCGAAGGTTTCGTTTCCGAACACGGGCTCGCCCTCTGGCTCGACACGCCACAAGGCGCGATTCTGTTTGACACCGGACAAGGCAAAGCACTCATCCCCAACGCCGAACGCTTGAATATCGACATTGCACAGGCCCACTTCCTGGTCTTAAGCCACGGCCACTATGACCATACCGGAGCCCTCGACCAAGCCTTGGGGAAGAATGACAGCCTGATGCTGGTCCATCATCCCGAGGTCTTTCGCACCCGCTACAGCCTGCGCCCCAACGAAGCCCCGCGTGATATCTCCATCCCCGCAGCAGCAGCCGCCGCCATCCGCGCACTGCCGCCACAACGCGTTTGTTCCAGCCGAGGTCCGGTTGAATTGGTCGCAGATGTCGGAACCACGGGCGAAGTCCCGCGTGCCAATACCTTCGAGGATGTCGGAGGGCCATTCTTCCTGGATAAGGAGGGCAAAACCCCGGATGACATCCCCGACGATCAATCCATCTGGGTGTTGACAGAAAAAGGGCTGGTGGTGATTTGCGGCTGCGCTCATTCCGGGGTGGTTAATACCGTGCATCAAGCCCGCCGAATTACTGGGGAACACCGCGTCGCTGGACTGATCGGCGGATTTCACTTGAACGCCGCATCGGAAAACCGCTTGCGGGAGACAGCCCGCGTCCTCTTGGACTGGAATGTCGGCTTTGTTGCACCGTGCCATTGTTCTGGATCATCGGCGATCACGTATCTCCGCACGGTCCTTGGCAACCGCGTCAAGGCCCCAGGCCCCGGCGACACGCTGAAATTCTAGCCGTATGCGGAAAAGAACAAGGGAGCCACAGGCTCCCTTGGACGACTGATCCAGTCTATTTTCCTTCGGAAAACACCCTACCGAACGGGATTTCTTCGCGGGGATACCCCCGCCACACCACGATCACTCTCCAGCGAAGGCCGTATCGGCAGGCATATCTACCTCTGGGGCCAAAGGATCTGGACCGAAACGGTTGTCGCCAGCGGTTCCGCGCCTCACAGTCCAAACAAACGTAACGATAATGCCCGAAGAGGCCACGATAACCGACAGAAGGGTAGGAACCCCTATAGAAAGGGCACCCACGCCAACCGCTACCGTTCCTACTCCCAACAGTTGCCACCAACCGGACTTGCCGATGTCATGCAAGCGACGCGACATCACCGAAACATTCACCACCATAATCGCTACGCTGATAGCAAACCCCAAGAAACTCATAAAGACTGAAAGGCCCGGAGACCCTGAGAATACCCTCACAACAAAATTCACAAACATCGAAAGAATAATCGAGAATAAATACCAATACCAAAATTCTGATCGAGGCGCACGTCCACTAAATGTAATGAACTTGCGAATACACGTATTGACCGCCTCAGAAAGACCCATTTTCCCTTCCCCCGAAAGATGACACTCGCATCGAAAGTCATGCGACCACAACTCTGCACGCATCACGGGGGCGGGTCAACACGCAGGACGATCTTTAAGGGAAAATATCCGGTTTTTCACGTGCCTTTTTCAGACAGGCTGGACAGCGCCGTTAACCATCCACAAAAGGTGCATCGGCAAGACGTTCTGGATAAAAGGGATCGGGGCCATAATCGTTGGGGCCATGATCCCCCGGACGAATAAACCAGACGATCAGGATGATCGGCCCGATCAGTGGAATCAGCCACAACAACTGCCACCAACCGGACTTATCAATATCATGCAAACGGCGTGCACCCACCGCCCAGGACGGCACCACGACCACCAGAGAAAACAGCCCGCCAAAGACCCCACCGGTCACGGGAAAGGCTGCAACATCGAAAATCACCGCCACCACAGACCCGACAAAACAAAACAATTGCCAATACCAAAACTCTGACCGCATGGCACGACCGCCAAAGGCGATGAATTTGGAAAAACAGGTCTGAATCGCAGTGATCATGTTCATGGCATCCCCCTTCTCAAGGCCCTCAGGATGCCTCTCACCAAAAGAAAACACAAGGCCGGGACAAGGCTCCGGCCTTGCTTTTACTTTCTGCTGAATCCCTTACCGTCATCACGCAACCAAACATAGATGGCTGGAATGGCCAGCAAGGTCAGCGCTGTGGAACTCGCCAATCCGAAGACCAAACTGATCGCCAGCCCCTGGAAAATCGGATCGGCAAGGATAAATGCCGCCCCGATCATCGCTGCTAACGCGGTCAGCAAGATCGGCTTAAAGCGAATGGCCCCCGCCTCCACCAAGACATCACGCAAGGTATGGTCTGGATGCTGCACTTGTAGGTGACGAATAAAGTCCACCAGCAAGATGGAATTCCGCACAATAATCCCCGCCAACGCAATAAAACCGATCATTGAGGTGGCGGAAAATGGTGCGCCAAACATCCAATGCCCGATCACAATGCCAATCAAAGTCAGCGGCACCGGCACCAGAATCACCAACGGCACCTTAAACGATTTGAACTGCGCGACGACCAGTAAATAAATCGCCAGCAGAGCGACCACAAATGCCGCCCCCATGTCGCGGAAGGTAACGTAGGTGACTTCCCACTCGCCATCCCACAACAGAGTGAGAACACCCTCGTCCAAAGGCTGTCCGTGATACCCCACATGCATGAGCGGCAAGGCAGGATTGGCCTTTTCCTGGGCTTTCAAGGCCTCCTCCACCGCGAACATACCATAAATCGGCGCTTCAAAATCACCCGCCAATTCCGCCGTCACCATATCGGCAAAGCGTCCATCACGGCGGTAAACCGTGGCAGAGGTCATATCTTCCTCGACCCGCACCACATCACCCAATTCGACCACACCCTTAGATCCCGGCACCGGAGTGGACAACAGGCGTTCGCCAATACTCAGGTCCCCAGGCGGCTGACGGAGCGCAATTTCGATGGGATTGGTGCCATATCCACGATGAGAATACCCCACCGAAACGCCGGAAAACAAAGCACGTAGGGTATCGAACACCGCCTCTTCTTCGACCCCATGAAACTCCAGGGCCTCCTGATCAATGACCAAGCGTAAACGCCGCGCCGGATGCCCCATGGAATCGTCAATATCAACAACAAACGGCACCGCGCGAAACGCTTGACGTACCCGATCCGCCGCTGCACGCCGCACCTCTGCCGTCGGCCCATAAATCTCAGCCAACAGGGTTGCCATCACCGGTGGACCAGGCGGCACCTCGACCACCTTAATCGCTGTGCCATCTGGAACCGGCAAATCGGATAAGAGGCGACGCGCATCCAGAGCGATATCATGGCTGGCGCGGCTGCGGTCTCCCTTCGGCTGCAAATTGACCTGCAACTCCCCCAGCTCCGGAGACGAGCGCAAATACGAGTGCCTGACCAAACCGTTGAAGTTAAACGGCGCAGCCGTACCGACATAAGCCTGAATGTCCACCAATTCCGGCAGGCCAGCCAAACGATCCGCAGCCGCCCGCAAGACCCGGCTGGTTTCCTCCAACGCCGCCCCTTCGGGCAAATCAACCTGAACCTGGAACTCGGACTTGTTGTCAAAGGGCAGCAATTTGACGGTAACGCTTTTCGTCGCGAACAAACCACACACGGCCACAGTCGCCAGCCCGACACCAATCAGAAAGCGCTTAGAGCGTGCCCGCCCTGACAACAACGGCACCGCGAAACGGCGATAAAATGCGCCCAAGCGTCCTTCATCCTCATGATGCCCTTCCCCTTCACGCGCTGCTTTACGCCCCGCGATACGAAACAACAGCCACGGCGTGATGGTGACAGCAACAAAGAAGGAAAAAATCATCGCGGCAGAGGCATTGACCGGGATGGGGCTCATGTACGGGCCCATCATGCCAGACACGAACATCATCGGCAGCAACGCGGCAACAATGGTCAAGGTCGCGACAATAGTGGGGTTGCCAACCTCGGCCACCGCCTCAATCGCCTTTTGCGCAATGTTCTTGCCGTCCTTCATGCCCCAATGGCGAGCAATGTTTTCAACAATCACAATGGCATCATCCACCAGAATACCGATGGAAAAGATCAAGGCAAACAAACTGACACGATTGATGGTGAAGCCCATCAAGTGCGATGCAAACAGCGTCAGCAAGATCGTGGTGGGAATCACCACCGCCACCACCACACCCTCGCGCCAGCCAATCGCCAACGTGATCAGAACGACGATAGAGACCGTCGCCAAGGCCAAATGAAACAAAAGTTCGTCGGATTTCTCCAACGCCGTTTCCCCATAATCGCGGGTCACCTTGACGTCGATATCGGCAGGGATCAAACGCCCACGCAGGGTATCCAGACGGGTCAAAATGTTGTGCGCCACGTCCACCGCATTAGCCCCCTTGCGTTTGGCAAGGGCGATGCTGACCGCCGGGAAGGGTTTCAAATGTCCGTCATTGACCTCCAACTGCCAGACGCGGCTGTCCCCCGTTGCGGCACCAACGATAATCGTTGCCACATCCTTAACATAGACGGGCCGACCATCACTGCTGGTGATCAGCAAATTACCAATATCGCCAGGGCCTTGCAGCGTATGACCGGCCACCACAGAGGGCTGATGACCGGCATCGCGCACACGGCCTAAGGAAAACGCACGGTTGGCGTTTTTCACTTTTTCGACCAATTGATTCAGGGTCACGCCATAAAGGCTCAGGCGTTCCGGGTCCGGCTCAATCCGAATCTGATCCGGGTGCCCTCCCGCAATGAACGTCAGGCCGACGTCATTCACCTTCACCAGTTCGCTCTGCAACTCATCGGCAATGGCATGCAGCGCATTGTCGGTCCAACGATCCTCTTTCCCCGGCTTCGGCGTCAGAGTCAGGACCACCACCGGTACATCATTGATGCTGCGTCCAACGATCAGGGGTTCGGGAATGCCGATGGGAATTTCGTCATAATGGGCACGAATGGTGTCATGCACGCGAAGCAACGCCGCATCGCGATCGGTCCCCACGAAGAACCGTGCTGTGACCATAGTTTGGTCGTCCGTCGTCTGAGAATAGACGTGTTCAACACCATCGATGCCTTTGACAATATTTTCCAGAGGTTTGGTCACCAGCTCAACGGCATCCACCGCCCTCAACCCGTCGGCGGCAACCATAATGTCCACCATCGGCACGGAAATCTGCGGTTCCTCTTCTCGTGGCAACTGCGCCAAGGCAATGGCACCAACCGCAAGTGCGGAAAGCAACAACAACGGAGTCAGCGGACTCCGCAAAAACACCCGCGTTAAATGACCGGAAAGCCCCAAATTCATGACCGCTCCCCTTCTGCTGGTACACGTTGCGGCATCAGAACATCGCCATCACGCAAACCGCTCAAAACCTCAATACCCATCGCACCACGTTGCCCGGTCTGCACAACCACGGACGTCCCATCGGCAAGCCGCGCAAAGGTCACGCCAAATCGTGTCGTTAGATATTTTTCCGGCACCACGAACCCTTGTCGTGTTCCGGTTTTAAGCGTGACCAGGGCGCGTTCTCCGACAAAATAATCGCCCAAACCATCAACGGCAGCATCAGCGACCACCCGCCCGTTGGACAGCTTGGGATACACCTTCACCACCACACCTTCGCGGGCGTGTCCGGGCTGTGCATCCGGGGCCAAACCACGAGAGCCGACACGAACCAAATCGCCGTCACGAATAAACCGAGCGTGGCGCTCCGGCACCTCAATCCGCAGCAAATAGGTCCCCGTGGCAATGGTCGCGATGGGCTCACCTGGCATC
>JAFGWD010000072.1 GCA_016937315.1 Rhodospirillaceae bacterium | reverse complement strand
CGTCAGCGTCGTCTTCCCGTGGTCAACGTGGCCAATCGTACCGATGTTACAGTGCGGCTTGTTCCGCTCGAACTTTTCCTTGGACATCTTTGCCTACTCCGTCAAATCGTGTGTGTTTAGCCGGCCATCTTTTCACGGATCTCATCCGCCACATTGCTTGGCACGTCTGCGTAATGATCAAAGATCATCGTATATTGAGCGCGACCCTGCGACATCGAACGCAAGGTATTGACGTAACCAAACATGTTGGCGAGCGGGACGTGAGCCGTCACCACACGGGCAATGCCGCGGCTATCCATGCCGTTGACTTGGCCCCGGCGGCTGTTCAAATCACCGATGATGTCACCCATGTATTCTTCGGGGGTGACAACTTCGACATTCATGATGGGCTCCAGAAGCTTCGGCCCGGCCTTAGCAATACCTTCACGGAAGGCCGCGCGGGCCGCGATCTCAAACGCGAGAACGCTGGAGTCAACGTCGTGGTAAGCACCATCGATCAGGGTCGCCGTGAAATCGGTAACCGGGAAACCCGCGATCACACCATTATCCAGCGAGCTTTTCAGGCCCTTTTCGACACCGGGGATATATTCCTTCGGCACCGAACCACCAACAATCTTGCTGTCAAAGACAAAGCCCGTTCCGGCTTCGGCTGGCGCAAACACAACCTTGATCCGCGCATACTGACCCGAACCACCCGACTGCTTCTTGTGGGTGTAATCGATCTCGTAAGACTTGGAGATGGTCTCGCGATACGCCACCTGCGGCGCACCAACGTTGGCATCCACTTTGAACTCACGACGCATGCGATCAACCAGGATTTCCAGGTGAAGTTCACCCATACCCTTGATCACGGTCTGACCGGATTCCTGGTCCGTGGTCACACGGAAGGACGGGTCCTCAGCAGCCAGGCGCGCCAAAGCCAAGCCCATCTTTTCCATATCGGCCTTGGTCTTGGGCTCCACCGCAACTTCGATCACCGGCTCTGGGAATTCCATGCGCTCCAAAATCACCGGAGAACTCGGCAAACACAAGGTATCACCCGTTGTGGTGTCTTTCAGGCCAACCAAAGCGACGATGTCACCGGCATAAGCCTCTTTGACTTCCTCGCGGTTGTTGGCATGCATTTGCAACATACGACCGATGCGCTCGCGCTTGCCTTTTACCGTGTTACTCACGTAGGAGCCACTTTCCAAGACGCCCGAGTAGACACGCGCAAAGGTCAAAGAACCCACGAAGGGGTCATTCATGATCTTGAACGCGAGTGCTGCGAAGGGCTCTTCATCGGAAGAGTGACGTTCCACCGCTTCATCAGAGTCCGGCAGCACGCCCTTGATCGCCGGAACGTCCAGCGGGCTCGGCAGGAAGGCCACCACGGCGTCAAGCAAGGGCTGCACGCCCTTATTCTTGAAGGCAGACCCACACAGAACCGGCACAAACTTCATGGCAATGGTACCCTTGCGGATACAGGCCTTCAGCGTGTCTTCGTCCGGCTCATTTCCTTCGAGATAGGCTTCCATGACCGCATCGTCGGTCTCGACCGCAGTCTCCAGCAGTTTCTCGCGATACTCAGCAGCCTGCTCGGCATACTCGGCCGGGATATCAACACTTTCAAACTCAGCGCCGAGGTTTTCATCTTTCCAGATGATCGCCTTCATCGTCACCAAGTCGATCAGCCCCGCGTAATCGGCCTCAGACCCCACCGGCAACTGCGTCACCAACGGCACCGCCCCCAGACGGTCAACAATCATGTCGACGCAACGGAAGAAGTTCGCACCCATGCGGTCCATCTTGTTGATGAAGCAAATGCGCGGAACGTGGTACTTATCAGCCTGACGCCAGACAGTTTCGGATTGCGGCTCAACGCCAGCCACCGAGTCGAACACCGCTACCGCACCATCAAGCACACGAAGCGAACGTTCCACCTCAATGGTGAAATCCACGTGGCCGGGGGTGTCGATAATGTTGATCCGATGATCTTTCCAAAAACAGGTCGTCGCGGCGGACGTAATCGTGATGCCACGTTCCTGTTCTTGCTCCATCCAATCCATGGTCGCGGCACCATCATGCACCTCGCCAATCTTATGCGAACGCCCCGTGTAATAAAGGACACGTTCGGTTGTCGTCGTCTTGCCGGCATCAATGTGAGCCATGATGCCAATATTACGGTAGTCTAAGAGCGGTGTCTGGCGTGCCATTATCGTCGATCCTGGTCTTTTCGTTTTTGATGGGATTACCAGCGGTAGTGCGAAAAGGCCTTATTGGCGTCGGCCATGCGGTGCGTATCTTCCCGCTTCTTCACGGCGCCACCACGATTGTTGGAAGCGTCAAGAAGCTCACCGGACAGACGGTCAACCATCGTGGTTTCGGAACGCTTACGCGCAAACTCGATCAACCAACGAATAGCCAAGGCCTGACGGCGATCGGTACGCACTTCGACCGGAACCTGATAGGTCGCACCACCGACACGACGCGACCGCACTTCAATCGCGGGCTTCACGTTGGTAAGAGCCTCGTGAAACACTTTCACGGGGTCGCCGTTGACCTTCGCGGTAATCCGATCAAGCGCACCATAAACGATCTGTTCAGCGGTGGCTTTTTTGCCATCTTTCATGACACTATTGATAAATTTCGCCAAAACGAGGTCACCGAACTTAGCGTCCGGCAGTACTTCACGTTTCTCGGCTGCGTGACGACGAGACATCTTCCTGGACCTCTATAATCTATCTTATTTCGGACGCTTCGCGCCGTACTTCGAACGGCGTTGACGACGATCCTTCACACCCTGGGTATCCAAGGTGCCACGAATGATGTGATAGCGCACACCAGGCAAATCCTTGACACGACCGCCACGGATCATCACCACGGAGTGTTCCTGGAGATTATGACCTTCACCTGGAATGTAGGAGGTCACTTCAAATCCATTGGTCAGACGCACACGGGCAACCTTACGAAGCGCCGAGTTCGGCTTCTTCGGGGTCGTCGTGTAAACGCGGGTACAAACCCCACGTTTCTGCGGACAAGCCTGCAACGCCGGGACTTTATTCCGGTTTAGCTGCGGCTCGCGCGGCTTACGAATCAACTGGTTGATCGTCGGCATGAGTGTTCCCTATGCTCTTTCACTCGAAACGCGCACCCGGTCTTTCTCTGACCTGCAATCTCACAAGCCAGAGAACAAAACCCCCCTTCACCGCCGCCCAAGGGGGCGTTGAAAGGGAAGCGTTGTGACCGAAACGGCCGATTTCCATCAACAATCGGGCAACCTCGGGTGCTTGGCGCGAGCGGCTTTCCAAGTCTTGCCTGGAAGTTCCGCGCGCCCGGCGGTCGAGACCGTCCGAATGAGGGGCGCACTATACGTATTCGG
>JAFGWD010000071.1 GCA_016937315.1 Rhodospirillaceae bacterium | reverse complement strand
CGTTGTGGCGTTCAAGCTTTACGATACCTATGGTTTTCCGCTGGACCTGACGCAGGATGCTTTGCGTGCACGCGGCATGAAGGTGGATGAGGCTGCCTTTGCGGTGGCGATGGCAAAGCAACGTGCCGATGCACGTAAAGCGTGGTCTGGTTCCGGCGATGCGGCGACGGAAGCCGTCTGGTTCGATCTTCGGGACCGTCTGGGGGCTACGGAGTTCCTTGGTTATGACACCGAGGAAGCGGAAGGTACCGTGACGGCTCTGGTGGTGGATGGTCATCCGGTTGAGGTTGCCCAACCCGGCGCGGTGGCTTTGTTGTTGAATCAGACACCGTTTTATGGCGAGTCTGGCGGCCAGGTTGGCGATGCGGGCGAAGTTATTTTTGCCAATGGTGCGCGGTTGTCGGTGACGGAGACCCAGAAAAAAGTCGGTGCGCTGCATGTGCATCTCGGCGTTCTGGAAGGCGGGCCGATCACGGTTGGGGATGTGGCGCGTTGTCTTGTTGATCCGCAGCGTCGTGCTGCGGTGCGGGCGCACCACTCGGCCACCCATCTGCTGCATGCCGCGCTACGTCATCGCTTAGGCGAACATGTTACGCAGAAAGGGTCTTTGGTTTCACCTGACCGCCTGCGTTTTGATATCAGTCACCCGAAACCTTTGAGTCTTGAGGATCGTGCGGTGGTAGAGGCGGAAATCAACGACCGCATTCGCGCCAATCTGCCGTCCACGACGCGCGTGATGGACCCGGAATCTGCCATTGAAGCGGGTGCCATGGCTCTGTTCGGCGAAAAATACGGAGATGAAGTGCGCGTCGTTAGCATGGGCGATGGGGCGGATACCTATTCCGTTGAACTCTGTGGTGGTACCCACGTTTCGCGTACGGGTGATATCGGTTTGTTCAAAATCGTGGCGGAAGGTGCCGTTGCAGCGGGTGTGCGGCGTATTGAGGCGGTGGTTGGTGCGGCGGCCGAGCACTATGTAGCCGAACACGATGCGATTCTGATACGTGCTGCGGAGACCTTGAAGGCCCCGGTCATGGAAGTGCCCGATCGTTTGGCGCAGTTGTTGGATGATCGCAAACGGCTGGAACGGGAACTCTCGGACACGCGGAAAAAGCTTGCCATGGGTGGTGCCGGTGCGGCGGAAGGACCGAAGCCAGTGGCTGGCGTCGCGTTTTCCGGAAAAGTTTTGGCAGATGTGCCGGCCAAGGACCTCAAAGGTATGGCGGATGAGATCAAGGGACAGATTGGCACCGGCGTTGTGGCCTTGATCAGTGTTGTGGAGGGTAAGGCATCTTTGGTGGTGGCGGTTTCTGCCGATGCCACAGATCGCTTTAATGCCGTTGACTTGGTGCGAGCCGGTTCTGTGGCACTGGGTGGTAAGGGTGGTGGTGGCCGTCCCGACATGGCGCAGGCAGGCGGTCCCGATGGTTCTCAGGGCGATGCCGCGATTGCCGCGATTGAAGCTGCGATGCTGGGAGTATAAGCCACCAACCCTGTGAGAAAAAATGGCTTTGTGAGATTTTACGGCCTCAGTCTGCAACAAACCCCTGTCCCTTTCGGGCGGGGGTTTGTTTGTTGTGGCATGGCAAGGGGCGTTTAGGCCCTTTGCGTATGAGGTTGCGTCAGGATTTTTGCGCGGCTTTGTGGTGCTGAATGACTTCGGTAATGACGAAGGTTAAGAACTTCTCCGCGAACTCGGGGTCTAAATCCGCCTCATGCGCCAGTGAGCGCAGGCGTGTGATTTGTTCTTTTTCTCGTGACGGATCGGATGGCGGTAGGGCGTGCTCGGCCTTCAGTGTGCCGACTTGTTTGGTGCACTTAAAACGCTCGGACAGCATATAGATCAGTGCCGCGTCGATGTTGTCGATGCTGGAGCGTAAGCGTTTGAGTTCGGGGAGAGTAGCGTCTTGGCTCATAAAGTTCATGCTTTCAGTCTGTCCACAATAGCCCCGACTGTCCGGTTTCATTCGCATTGTTTCAAGTCTTTTCGTCCTCAGACGTGCTGTTCCGCGCAGTAGGGGAATATCCGACGCAGGTTATGGGTGCAGGGGGTTGCCGCCGGAAGCCCCCAGCAGAGACATCAGTTCTTTGCGGGTTGTGGGGTTAGAACGGAACACGCCGAGCATGTGGCTGGTGATCATTGATACCCCAGGTTTGTGCACTCCGCGTGTGGTCATACATTGGTGGCTGGCTTCGATAACCACAGCGACGCCCATCGGTTCCAGAACCTTGTTGATGGTGTCCGCAATTTGGACAGTCATTTTCTCTTGAATTTGCAGGCGTTTGGCGAAGGTTTCGACGACACGGGCGAGTTTGCTGATGCCGACCACGCGGCGATGCGGCATATAGGCGACATGGGCACGGCCGATGATCGGCACCATGTGGTGCTCGCAATAGCTTTCAACGCGGATGTCGCGCAGAACCACCATCTCATCATAGCCTTCGACTTCCTCAAAGGTGCGACGGAGGTAGTCCTCCGGGTCCGTCGCATAGCCTGCGAAGAATTCTTCGTAAGAGCGCACCACACGGGCTGGGGTATCGACTAAGCCCTCGCGTGTCGGGTCGTCTCCTGCCCAGCGCAATAGCGTGCGGACGGCGGCCTCGGCGTCTTCGCGCGAGGGGCGTGTTGGCGCGGCGTTGGTTGTGGGGGTTGGTTTGGATTTTTGGGGCAGTTGGTTCACGGTGGGTCTCCTTCAAACGCTTTCGCCATAAGGATGTTGGGGTTGTGGGTCAGGATGCAACCGGAAACTTGGCTCAGGACATATTTGTGCATGTCATGGAAAAGTTCCCTTGTCAGAAAAATCCGTCTGGCCTAATATCCGGCCTCCACGTTGCCGTGCCACGCACGGTTGGTGCGCGGGTGTAGCTCAATGGCAGAGCAGAAGCTTCCCAAGCTTACGACGGGGGTTCGATTCCCCTCACCCGCTCCAAATTTCTCAATGATTTAGCTCTGATGCATCGACAAAGCGCCGGTTTTGCGTGACAATCTGTGACAGGGAAGTTTGTCACAGGGAGGTCGCCTTGGCGACGATATGGCAGCGGGGACCCTATCAATTCTGCGCCCGGGTGCGGAGGAAGGGGGTCTCGCAAACCAAGACCTTCGAGAAACTCGCTGACGCCGAGGAGTGGGCGCGGATCATCGAGGGGAAGGTCTCAGGCGATGAATTTCAGGATCGCCGGACAGCACGTGACACGACCTTGTCACAGGCCTGTGCATGGTATGCGAGCGCGATACAAGAAACGCCGGACGCGAAGAACAAGCGCTCTCGCATACGCTATTGGCAGGATTCTGATTTCGCCTCCTGGTCGCTTCTCAGTCTTCGTCCGGCCGACTTGATCAACTGGCGTCGCGACGTGCTCGACGAGGACGGGGGCGGGGAGGATGCCGAGTGTTCAGCGCAAACCGTCATCCACCGCCTCAATACGCTTTCTCAGGTCTACAAGAAGTGGGCGCTGGCGCATGACCAGATCATCAACAATCCGGTCGTGGAGGGTGTGCGGCCGGAGAAACCGGACGGACGGGATCGCCGCTTCGGAGCCGGAGAGG
>JAFGWD010000070.1 GCA_016937315.1 Rhodospirillaceae bacterium | reverse complement strand
GAAAGGGGACGGCAACTGCAGAGCCAGTGCTGACAACTGCGGAAGGGCCATGTTTTTGAATGAGTGTGTAGGCGGCTCTGGCAGCCCGTAGCGCACCAATCGCGTCGCGCTCCCCAACCGGTGCGATAAATTCCACCTTGCGGCCGGCAAGCATTGATCTGCTCTGTGGAGTGTCAAATGTGACCCAGAGATTGTCTGCCGAATTCCCAGTAATTCTTTTCTCGAGCTCATGAAGCTGACTGAGATGCCCGCCCGTCGTGGCCACCAGCATGCAACGACCCGATTTCATCAGCGTGTCGCCCTTCTCAGAAGCACCGCCCCAGGCGTGCGCAGCAAAATCATGAGATCCCGCAAAATTGATTGTGTCTCCACATAGTAGAGATCGAGTTCGATCATTTCGGCGGTAGTCATGAGATTGCGGCCGCTAACTTGCCAAAGGCCCGTTATTCCTGGTTTCACCGAGTGGCGTCTCTGCTGCCGAGAGGAAAAAAGCTCGGCCTCCCAGACAATAGCCGGCCTCGGACCCACCAATGACATCTCGCCCCGAAGTACGTTCAATAACTGTGGAATCTCATCGATACTGTATTTGCGCAGGAATCTGCCCACTGGCGTAACCCGTTCATTTTGTTGCTTGTACAAACCAGAAACAGGATCTGCAGAGGCCCTGCCTTCCAATTCGGCGATGAAGTCCTGGCGCATCCGTTCAAACAGCGCAGGCGGCATGTCGCCGTCCGAGGCCATGGTACGGAATTTGTACATGATGAAGGGTTTGCCGTGCAGCCCGGCTCTCTCTTGCTGAAAGAGAACTTCCTTCTGACCGCTAAGCCACAATGCAACGCTGGCCCCAATCCATATTGGCGCCAGGGCAATACCGAAGAGCACTGCGCCCGTAACATCGACCAAGCGTTTGACATCAAGCTTTCGTTTCAAAGTTGGAGTAGCGGCTCCCGAGAGTCCGAACGCTTCATCAATTCCAAGCGATCGCACTTGGTTCCCGGCTCTCTCTTGAAGCTCGGTGTTACGCTGCCGCATGGCGGAATATCCTGCTCTTCGAAGCGCCGAACGGCGAAACGAGATTGAACATCGCGTCGCACACGTGCTCAACGTCCTCTTGCTTCATATGCGGATACATCGGTAACGAAAGAATCTCACTCGCAGCGGACTCAGCAACCGGGACTGCCGGAACAGCAAGGTTCTCGAAGGCGGCATGCCGGTGGCAGGGTATTCGATAGTGTATGCCCGTGCCGATCCCGAGTTCAGTCAGCTGCCCTCTGATCTGGTCGCGATTGCAAACTCTGATGACTTCAAGATGATGGACGCTGACAGCGCGCGTATCTGGGGTATGGCCAACCACTTGAGTCCCCAAACGCTGCCTGTACCACGAGTGGACATTCCGCCTTCGGGCGTTCCATGAATTCAGGAAGGGCAGCTTGGCCGAGAGGATGGCAGCTTGAAGCCCATCAAGCCTGCGATTATTGCCGATGATATCGTGAATGTCAGCATGGCCGTCGCGGCGGCCGTGGTTTGCAAACGATCTGACGAAGCCGGCGATACGATGCGAATTGGTAATCACGGCGCCGGCGTCACCGAAAGCACCCAGATTTTTGCCGGGATAGAAGCTGAAACATCCGGCATCGCCAAACGTGCCAACCGCTTGTCCATTCCACCTGGCTCCATGCGCCTGCGCCGCATCTTCGATGATCCACAGCTTATGCCTGCCGGCAAAGGCCATGATTTCCGTCATGTTCGCCGGCTGACCAAAAAGGTGAACAGGAATTGCACCCACGGTGTTCGTCGTGAGAGCGTTGCCCAGGGTTTCCGCCGTGACCAGAAGGGATACAGGATCGACATCCACCGCAATGGGCCTTGCGCCGACGGCGGCGACCGCTTCCCAAGTTGCAATGAACGTGTTGGCCGGACCCAGAATGTCATCGCCCGGACCGGCACCAAGCGCGCGCAGCGCAAGCTCCAGTGCCGCGGTGCCGTCACTCAAGCCAATGCAGAAGCTCGAACCACAATAGGATGCCCATTGCGATTCGAAATCCTGCACGCGCCGCCCGCCAATGAAAGCGGACTCAGTTGTTATCGCACGCCACGCTTCCGCGATGCCCTGGGCAGCTTCGGCGTTCATCGCTCCGAGATCGAGAAATGGAATGTTCTTATTCAACTTGGACCTCAAGTAATTTTAGTGCACGGGCACAGCCCCGCGGTTTTTGACAAGCGCCGGTTTGCCAGTGGCTATGGACAGATCGATTGCTTCGAGAACTCTCACCACTTCCACGCCGGAGTGCGTTTGCGTAGTCTCCAGCGAAGGGTTCAGCAGGCCTTCGACGAACTTGCGGTCCTCGATGTGAAGGGGTTCTTCGTATTCAATCTTCGGGATGATCACATCGCCGCGGTTGTAAGTGGCGACGGGCAGATCGACTGCCACTGCCGAACGTGTAACTGGAACCGCCGGGAGTTTGACGCTGTGGTCGAATATCTTGAGTTTTTCGTCCGCTACGTCGTCGAACACAGCCATTTTCTTGCTGCCGACAATCGTGAGTTGGCGCACGCGCCGCGGATCATTCCAAGAATTGAAGCCGGTGCCAACGATGCCGTTGTCAGGATATTCGAGCTGGAAGTGAGCAACATCAATCATATCTCCGCCGGCGCAGGAAACTCCCCACGCGCGCACAGAATGTGGTGTCTCGTTGAGCAGAAAATTCATGATGGAGATGTCGTGTGGGGCAAGGTCCCAGATGACGTTTACATCTGTTCTGTAGAGGCCAAGATTTAAGCGCTCGGAATGGAGGTAACGGATCTCGCCAAACTCACCCGCAACGATGCGCCTGCGCAGATCGTGGACGATCGGGTTAAACTCATAGGTGTGCCCCGCAACAACCGTGGCTCCGTTTCGCTTGCCTAGCCTGATGAGGCGCTGCGCGTCCCTGAGCGAAGTTGTGATTGGCTTTTCGATAAGTACGCTCTTGCCGGCACGCAACGCCAGGACGGCAACCGCAACGTGGTTGTGGGGAGGAGTAGCTACAATGACCCCGTCCACATTTCCCAGCACGGCTGCAAGATCGGGCGCCACGGTTGCATTGGGAAATGCGGTTTTGATTTGATCGCGTGTCTGGCTGTTCGCATCGACCGCAAATACCTGACTGACATTGGGCAGTCCCGAGAGCACGCGAACATGCTTGGAACCCCAATAGCCGCAACCAACAACCGCAACGGCGGCCGAAGTTTTGCCAATAGGTCGTCTTTGAACGGTAGATATGGTTAACGCGTGGCCCGTGGACTCTCTGAGCATTTGGTCACCCAACGGACGGACATTGGCCACAACAGTCCGGCCGCATCAAATTTAAGATGCCGCGTTGATCAGAGTTAACAACCGGCTAACGAAATAGTCGAGAACAATGCAAATTTTTGGTTAAGTTTTAAATACTTAGCCTATCTGAGGTTGCTCATTTCTACCTATTGCTACCACCAGTTATCATCATAAAATAACACGTACTTTAAAGCTGGTGAAACGCACGTGGTTGGCGGGCTAACATTCGTGCTGCATGTCTATGTCTTCCCTTTCAACTTTCGCTAACAAAGTATCTGCTGCGATATCCTCCGCCGAACTATGGGCGGCCTTGGACACATTGGCTTCTGCGGAACCTGGGCATATCCTGTTCACAGTGACGACAGTCGAAATGGATGAAGGCGTGGCGCGGCGCGTTTACACCAATCATCCCAAGCAATATCCCGTTTCTGGCACTAAGCCCATCCATCGGGACGAGTGGTTTGAAATCGTGCATGACCAACGGCGCAGCTTCGTTGCCCACACGATCAAGGACATCGCCAAGGTGTTTCCGGATCACGAATTGATTGCCTCGCTCGGCTGTGGTTCCGTGCTGAACCTGCCGATTTTTCTCCGCAACAAGCTGGTTGCGACGATCAATATGCTGGCCGAGGAACAGCACTACACGGCAGAGCGCGTTGCCGTCGCAGAAACGCTTCTTCCAATCCCGGCGAGCCTCTGCTGGGCTCTTTCCGCGCAATTTGACAGGGCCCATAAAACCCCCGATTGATGGGGCTGAGTGGGGCCGCAGCTTGGCGATGGAAAGTAAGACAGTTTGGGCAATTACAACGGCGCGACAAGCAGCGACGTTTCTGGCATCACTTGCCCTCACATTTGTTGGGCTTACGGCTATCACCTTTTTTATTAGTCGCTTGACCAAGATAGATCCCGTTCTTGCCGTTGTCGGCGACAAGGCCTCCAAAGAGGTTTACGACCAGACATTTTTGGCACTTGGCCTCGATAAACCGCTCATCGTGCAATATGTGCTCTACCTGAAACGCGTGCTGAGCGGTGAGTTCGGCATTTCGGTTCTCACATCACAGCCGGTGCTGAGTGATCTTCTTCGCGTGTTTCCTGCAACTTTTGAACTTGCGACAATTGCCATCGTCATTGGCGTGATAATCGGCGTACCCGCCGGCGTTTGGGCTGGAGCGCGTAAGGGCCGCTGGCCCGACCACGTGATCCGTATTGTCGGGTTGTTCGGTTATTCAGTGCCCGTTTTCTGGCTGGGGCTGGTCGGGCTGTTCTTCTTCTATGGCAAGCTCGGCTGGGTATCAGGCACCGGCCGCCTTGATGTCTTCTATGATGACATTGTCACGACAAGGACGGGTGTCATTCTCATCGACGCTGCAATCGAAGGCGAATGGGACATCTTCCGGAATGCCTTCAGTCACCTCATCCTGCCGGCGACAATTCTTGGCTATTTCTCTTTGGCTTACATCGCGAGAATGACACGAAGCTTTATGATCGATCAACTGGCGCAGGAATATGTCATCGCGGCGCGGGTGAAAGGCCGGTCCTTCTGGGGTGCCGTGTGGCGCCACGCCTTTCCCAATATCATGGTGCCGCTCATCACCGTGGTGGGATTGAGTTATGCGTCGCTCCTCGAGGGTGCTGTTCTGACCGAAACAGTCTTTGCCTGGCCTGGCCTTGGCCTCTATATCACGCGTGCCCTCTTCAACAGCGACATGAACGCGGTGTTGGGCGGAACAATCCTCGTCGGCACGATCTTTGTCGGCATCAACCTGTTCTCCGATTTCCTCTACCGCATTTTCGATCCGCGGGTTTCGGCGGGATGACGCAAAGCCTT
>JAFGWD010000069.1 GCA_016937315.1 Rhodospirillaceae bacterium | reverse complement strand
GACGAGGGTCATCATATCCTCCGCAATATGCGTGAGCGCGGGCAGGGGAGCCATTTTGCTCTCGTTCATATAAAGATGCCGGGCGATTTCAATTTGCAGAGCGTGTGTTCCCAGAGCGGGGCGTCCGTAGTGGCGTGTGGTAAATCCCCCGGCATAGGGGCGGTTGCGTGCCACTATGTAGCCAAGGTTGGACAATACGCGTTCCGCAGTGTCTGAGACAATTGCATCGCAAGTCGAACCAAATGCGTCGCCCAGAACGATGTTTGGGCCGGATGTGCCGACCATGCTTTCGGGAAAGCCTGTGGGCATCGAGTGGCAATCCAACAGGATACATGTTCCGAACTGCTGTACGGTATCGTGGATCAGGGATCTCAAGCGTGTGTGATAGGGGTAATACAGGGTCTCGATGCGGTCTTGAGCGTCGGAGAACAACAGTTTTCCGTTATAAATCGGTTGATTGTATCCGACGATCCGGGGAACCGTCCCCAAGCCGACGGATGCACGCGGAGAGATCATGTTGACGAATGCGGGTAACGGGTCTTCAAACATGTTGGGGTCGAGTTCATAGGCTTCACGGTTAACGTCCAGGAAGGCACGGGGGAACAGAGCATGGATCAGGGGGGCGCCGTGCTTTGGGCCATTTTCGAACAAACGATCAACGAAGGCGTCTTCGGATTTTCGGATGGCCATTGGTCCCAGGCGTGAAGACGCCAGAAATGCCGGTGTATACGCGCAACCACTGTGCGGGGACGCTAAGACGATGGGCAGGGATTGAACGTCAGGGTGCAAAATTTCCAAAACACCAGGGATTCGCTCCGACAACACGGTGCCGGAAACGTTTTTTTCCACCCCTCTCGGTTTCTGCCCTCTTTCCATCAGGGGAAGTTTAGCAAAGCCACGCAAGAAATTCTACTGTTGGGAGAAAATTTGATGGAAGGCGGCGCGGAACCCAAATTAGGGCTTGCCAAGCCGTTCCGGTTTCGATAAAAGCCATGACCTCCGGCGCTGCTGGAGTGGCGAAAGCCAAAAGGGCGCGTAGCTCAGCGGGAGAGCACTACGTTGACATCGTAGGGGTCACTGGTTCAATCCCAGTCGTGCCCACCATGAAAGCTCCAAGGGAAACCTTGGGGCTTTCTTCATACCCACCCCGTCAATATGCCCCCCGCCCCTCATTGTTTTCGCTCGGCCTCAATCCGGGTGTCTGGTTGCGGTGGGATGTGCTTTAGGCGCTGATGTAGCGAGCGATGGCGCGGTCCAGAACCGAGGACGTGATGATGATTGTGGCGATGTCTTGCTTGCGCTGGATCGATCCCCGCTTGACCATCTCCCGGTAGTCGTCAACCAGTCCGCGCAGGGCGACGACGCCTTCCTTGCGTTGCAAGTGCTGTTCGAAAAACACCCGGCCCAGACCCGGCTTTCCCCAAATTCCGTTCATGATGCCGACGATTTCGGGAATGGTGGGACCGGCCGTGTCGTCTGGCTCGATCTCGGTGGAGAGTTCCAGCGCGGCCAAAGCCTCTGGTGTCATGTAATCAAGGTAGCGGTTGCAGAAAGTTTTTATGTTCTCAATGATTTCACTGCGTTGTGGGCTGGGGGGCATGCTGCGGACGTTACGCAACAGGTCGCCAAACGCCCGGATGATTGATGCGGGCTGTTTGATCAACGTTGGAAAGTCGGACCCGAGCATGCCTCGAAAGACTGTGATGTCGGTTTCAAATTGCGGGTTGCTGGTGTTGGGTCGGCCACGTTTGTTCAGTTCTTCGTTGATTTTTTCGGTGACGTCGCGAATATCCCATGATCCGATGGCATGTAAAGCATCGGGAGCGTGGATCAGCCGCAAGTCAAGGCCAAGGTCAATGATTTGTTCCGAGGCGCTGAAAGCCTGCGCGAAGGCGAGCAGATAGAGGGCGTCCCAGTTTAGAATTTCCGACGTTGCGGGGCCGAATATGCTGCCCAGCGCATGGATCTGGTAGGCCTTGATATGGGTCAGCGCGTTGAGCCAGTCGGTATCCACTTGATCGGTGAAAATCGCACCGAAACGTGTCCCCAATTTGACGCGCACCTCACCCAAGGCACCCGCATTCATATTGGATAAGATACGCAGTCGCGGCAAAGCGTCCAGGGCCAGGGCCTCCTTTGGTAAACGGGAAAGGGCTTCCTGGTTTTTTGCAAAAATGACTCGGATGGCGCGTTCGATATAAACCTGTTCGGATTGTACGACGGAAAGCCCACAGGCTCCTGCTGGAAGAGTGCGTTTGCCGGCATCCAGTCGTTTGTTGTTTGGGCCGATGATGGCAATCAGACCGAGTTGCCAGGCAACTTCAAAAACTTTGATTGCGCGTTCAATGGCGTGGTCGTTTTTTAAGGCTTCTTCCAAGGGGAGCGTGCCAATGATCGACCCTTCGGGGCCGAGGGCTGCGCCCTCAAGCTTTTGCAAAAAGGGATAGAGTTTGCCTACGATGCGATGCAAGCGCGTTTGCCGTCCGTTCTGAGACCGGAGGGCAAGGCTGCGAAGTGGCGTGGGAAGACCGAAGGGCAGGATACGCATTAAATCGGAATCGCCATCCTCGACACGCAAAAACAGCCGCGCACGATCCGGTTTTTTGCTGCCCGTGGTTTTTTGGGGGGCTGCTTTGCTTTTCGTCGTGGGCTTTTGTGCAGGCTTTTTGGCCATACGTATCCGGCCTTGGTCTGAGGGTAAACGCGATAGCGAAGGGGGCGACGCTGTTAAAGACGATGCCGCGACTGTGCACAACGTTGTGCGCGAAATCAAGGATTCCGTCAAAGGACGCAGCGGAAAAGGGTATAGGGTTGTTCTTGTTTCCTTTCTTCGCCGCATTTATGGTGTTGTCACAACGATATCATAAATGCGCGAAGGATGCGCGAACGCAGGAGAGTCTTGAGGTGATTGACGACGCCTTACCGATTCATGGTGGCGACTTGGCTGCGGCTGTGGTGCGCTATGGCGTGCCCCGTGATGCGTGGTTGGATCTTTCCACGGGCATCAATCCCAACCCCTATCCGGTGTGCGACATTCCTGCTGAGATTTGGGGTGCTTTGCCTGATGCGGCGCAGTCCGATGCTTTGATCGCTGCGGCACGCTTGGGGTATGGCGTTGCCGATGCTGCGGCGGTGGTTGCCGCACCGGGGACTCAGGCCTTGATTCAATGGTTGCCGCGTTTGCTCTGTGCAACCGATGTTGCTGTGGTGTCGCCGACGTATGGTGAGCATGCGGCGTCATGGAAAACCGCTGGGGCTACGGTGCGTGAGGTCGATGGGATCGAAGCGGGCGATGATGCCGAGGTCTTGGTGGTGGTGAACCCCAATAACCCCGATGGTCGTGCCTATGAGCCGTTGGACCTGTTGCGCCGGGCGGAGCGTCGGGGGCGCGAGGGGCGCTGGATTGTCGTTGATGAAGCGTTCTGCGATGTCATGCCGGATAATTCCCTCGCCTCTTGCTCCGGAGTGGAGGGGCTTTTGGTGTTACGGTCGTTTGGTAAATTCTTTGGTTTAGCAGGGGCGCGGCTAGGCTTTGCTTTGTGTCCGCCAGCGTTTGGCATCCGTTTGTCCGAAGCCATGGGGCCATGGGCGGTGTCTGGACCGGCTGCGGTGGTGGGGGCGCGGGCCTTGGCCGATGCGGCCTGGATTGCCGAAGCGCGGAGGTCTCTGATGGCAATGACGGCACGCATGGATAATCTGCTGATGGATGCCGGCATGACCATCATCGGGGGAACAGATTTATTCAGACTGACACACTTCGAGAGGACCTTGCCGTTGTATCATGCGCTTGCAAGGCACGGTGTGTTGACACGGGCTTTTGCTGCTCGTCCCAGTTGGCTGCGTTTTGGCCTTCCGGCAGATACGGCGGCGTTTGACCGGTTCGAGCATGCCTTGCGTGCCGCCATGGTCGACGTCGAGGGGCCGTAACGCGTTTCCCTCTCATGCGTCCATGCGGTGATTGGGCCAAGACATGGGGAACCGTCATGAATGCATGGATGATCAGTGCGGGTTATGCAGGCAGTTTGGCTTGCTGTTCAGTGTGGGCGCGTGAATGGGCGCGGCGCAAAGGCTTGAATTCCAAAGTGTGGGGTGTTGCGGGAGCCACAACCGGTCCTCTTGGTGTGATTGCGGTCGGATTTTGGCGGGCGCGGGCGTCTTTGTGTCCGCACTGTCTGGCTCCGATGTCTTTTGATGCCCGCTATTGTCCAACCTGTCGTGCACGCGAACGGGGCGAAATTATTGACCGTCCTCGGCAGAGCCGTGCCTTACCGTTTCCACGCCGTGCGCGAGTCAGGTTGGATGGGGACCGTGCACCTGTTGCAGCACGTCGTGGCGGAGACGTCTTGTTTGGTCACGGATTCTTTGAAACTCCGGCGGTCGATGCCCCCGTTCACGCCGGGTAATGGTTCAGTTTCCTGTGAGGCGCTCACGCAAGGCCGCACGGTGAACCCGGTTTTCGTTGGTTCGGGGAATGTCTGCAATGAAGAT
>JAFGWD010000068.1 GCA_016937315.1 Rhodospirillaceae bacterium | reverse complement strand
GGGCGGGGGCTGGAGTGGCCGGTGCGAGGAAAGGTGGTGGTGCCTTTTGGTTCGGTGGCCAAGGGCATGCGTAACGATGGCATCAACATTTCTGCAAAGCTTGGAACTTCGGTGCGTGCCGCCGAGTCTGGTGTCGTGGCCTATGCGGGGAACGAGTTAAAGGGCTTTGGTAACATGCTGCTTTTGAAGCATTCAGGGGGCTTGATCACCACCTATGCTCACACCGATGCAATCAAGGTGGCGCGTGGGACAACCGTTAAACGCGGCCAAATCATTGCTTCGGTGGGGCAAAGTGGGGCGGTCGCTTCGCCGCAGCTGCATTTCGAAGTGCGGCAAGGATCGAAGGCGGTCAACCCGATGAGCTTCCTCAACTGATCTCAGAGTTTTGGGGGCACGCCAAGGCTGCCACACAGGTCGGTGAAAAACTGCCAAGCGACACGGCCTGAGCGCCCGCCGCGTGTCATCGACCATTCCAGTGCTTTGGCCTGTATGGTCTCGAACGGCAAAGGCAGGCCTGCGGCGGAGCAATAGCCGCGAATAATGTCCAAGTAGGTGTCCTGATCCATATTGTGGAAACCGATCCACATTCCGAATCGGTCGGATAGCGAAACCTTTTCTTCGACGGCTTCACCTTGATGAATCGCGCCAACCCGTTCGTTCTCGATCATCTGGCGGCTCATCAAGTGCCGACGGTTCGATGTCGCATAGAACAAAACCGAATCTGGGCGTCCTTCGAGTCCACCATCCAGAATGGACTTCAAAGATTTGTAACTTTCGTCCTGGTTTTCAAAAGATAAATCGTCGCAGAACAAAAGAAAGCGGCGGTCGCTGTTTTTCAAATGGCGCATCAGGCGGGCGAGGGAAGGGATGTCCTCGCGCTGAATTTCAAGCATGGCGATATTTGCCCCGCTGGTGGCATTGACTTCGGCATGGACGGCCTTAACCAAAGAGGATTTTCCGGTGCCGCGCGCTCCCCACAACAAGGCGTTGTTGGCGGGTAGTCCCTTGGCAAAGCGCAGCGTATTGTCCAACAGCTTGGATTTTTGTCCCTCGATTCCCTTTAATAAGGCAATGGGGAGACGATTGACACGGGGCACTGGAATCAGGGCATCGGGTTCGGTCTGCCAAATGAAGGCATCGCTTTCGTCAGGAATGTCGATTGGGATGATTTTGGGGGTTTGGCGCTCCAGGGCGGAGGCAATGCGCCCCAAAGTATCCAAGAGCATCGCGAAGTCATTCGTCTCGGAGGTCTTATCCATCAGCCTTTGTCCTTTTGCACCAAGCGTCTGTTCCCATTGCGCGAGACAATCACAAAACCGACATCGGTTAAACATTGAATCTCTGCCCCCGATGGTTATAGTCCGTCGGATTGCCCGCGTCCCGGGCCGCCAATCAGGAGCTTTCGATACATGCTGATCTCGCCTGCTTTTGCCCAGACCGCCGGGGGTTCCGACTTCGGCCTTCAGATCATGCCTTTGGTTCTGGTCTTCGCGATTTTTTACTTTCTGCTGATTCGTCCGCAACAAAAGCGTGCCAAGGATCACAAGGCGATGCTTGCCGGTGTGAAGCGCGGTGATCGCGTTGTAACCGGTGGCGGCATCGTTGGCACCGTGGTTAAGACCATGGATGACGAATTGACTGTGGAAATTGCGGAGAACATCCGTGTTCGCGTCACGCGCGATACGATTCTTGGCCTCCACAAAGAACGCGTCGCCATGCCCGAAGCGGGGACTGCCGAAGGTGAAGCCGCTGAAAAGCCATCCTCTGGTTCGAAGCTGCGCCGCCTTCTGGGTGGTAAGTAAGATTTCATGGGGATACCGCGCGCCGGGTTCAGGCTTGAGCGTGCGGGCTTTCTTCCCGATCTCTCGAAGGCCGTTTGATGCTCTATTTTCAGAAATGGAAGATTGCTGTCGTCGCTTTTGTTCTGGCAGCGGGAATGGTTTTTGCCGCCCCCAATTTGATGAACCGGGATAAGCGTGATGCTCTGCCGGATTGGTGGCAGCCGTTGAGCTTGGGGCTGGATCTTCAGGGCGGGTCTCACCTGCTTTTGGAATTAAACACCGGCGAACTTCTGAGAGACCGTTTGGACGGCTTGGTCGATGTCGTGCGTGGGGCCTTACGCACTGAACGCATGCGCTATACTGGCCTTGGCGTGAAGAACGAGGCCGTGGTGGCCACGATCTTAGGGGCTGAGGCGGAGCATACTGCAGCGCGTCGTGCGGTTCGAAACGTGATCCCCAATGCTGATGTTGAGGTCGATGACGGCGGACATTTGAGGATTTCTTATGGCGAAGAAGCACGCCGTGAGATTCTGGAAGGTGCGCTGTCAACGACGTTGGAAATCATTCGCAAGCGTATTGATGAGTTGGGTACCCGTGAGCCGTCAATTCAGCGGCAGGGTAGCAATCGCATTGTCGTACAGTTGCCGGGTGTCTCTGATCCAAAGCGTGCGCGTGAGGTGATTGGTAAGACGGCGCGTATGACTTTCCATCTGTTGGATGCGGAAACCGCTGTGGAGGACGCTCTGAAGGGACGCGTGCCACCAGGGTCGATGCTGTTGGAAGGCATGGAAACCGGACCGCAGGGGCAAAAGCGCTATTACGTGGTCCGTAAAAAAGTGGAAGTTGCGGGAGAGCATCTGGTCGATTCTCAGCCGACTTTCGATCAAGGCCATGCCGTTGTGTCTTTCCGCTTTGATGCCGTGGGCGGGCGGGTTTTCGGTAAGGTGACGCAGGATAATGTTGGCCGCAACTTGGCGATTGTTCTGGATAATAAGGTCGTTAGTGCGCCAACCATTCGTGGCGCGATCATGCAGGGCAGTGGTGTGATCACCGGTGGTTTCACGGTTCAGGGCGCGAATGATCTTGCTTTGGTGCTGCGTTCCGGTGCCCTGCCGACATCAATTACGTTTCTTGAGGAACGCTCCGTTGGTCCGAGCCTTGGTGCAGATTCCATTCGTGCAGGTATGATTGCCAGCCTTGTCGGTCTCGCCCTGGTGATTGGCTTTATGGTTCTTGCCTATGGTTTGTTTGGGGTGTTTGCCAACATCGCGTTGATCATCAATATTATCTTGTTGATCGGTGGCTTGAGTGTGGTGGGCGCGACTCTCACATTGCCTGGTATCGCGGGTATTGCGCTGACCATGGGGATGGCCGTGGACGCCAATGTCCTGATTTTCGAGCGCATGCGCGAAGAGGTCCGCAATGGGCGGAGTGTGCTCAGTGCGATTGAGGCTGGCTTCTCTCGCGCCTTTGCGACGATTTTGGACGCTAACGTGACGACGCTGGTTGCGGCTATGTTGCTCTATCACTTCGGTTCCGGGCCGGTGCGTGGTTTCGCGGTGACTCTGGGGCTAGGCATTCTGACGTCGATGTTTTCGGCGGTGATGGTGACGCGTCTGATGGTCGTCACGTGGGCGCGTCGTGCACGGCCAACCGCGTTGCCGGTCTGACCGGGGAAGGGAGTTTTTCTGATGTTCCATGGCATAAAGTTCCTTCCTGACGGGACCCATATCGATTTTGTCGGTAAGCGTTTTCTGGCGATGGCGTTTTCTTTTGCTTTGCTGCTTGGGGCCGGGTCTTTGTTGATGACCAAGGGGCTGAACTACGGAATCGACTTTTCTGGCGGCATTCAGATGGAAGTTCGCGCGGACCAGAAGGTCGATCTGAGTGAACTGCGGACCAAGTTGAATGCTCTTGGGGTTGGCGATATCGAGTTACAAGGGATCGGTGAGACGGGGCGTGAGGTGATGATCCGCATTCCAGCCTTTGAAACGGAAAAGGCTCAAAACATCGCGTTGAAGACGGTGCGTGATGCTTTGGGGCCGTCGTTCGAAGACCGTCAAACGGGAGTCGTTGGTCCGAAGGTTGGCGAGGAATTGATTCGTGACGGTGTCTTGGCTGTGGCTTTGGCGATTTTGGCGATTGCGGCCTATATCTGGCTGCGCTTCGAGTGGCACTTTGCCTTGGGCGGTATGGTGGCCTTGATCCATGATGTGCTGGCGACGATGGGGGTGTTCTCGCTAACCGGCATGGAATTCAGTCTGACCTCGGTTGCGGCAGTCTTGACGATTGCCGGGTATTCCATCAACGATACCGTCGTCGTTTATGACCGTGTGCGGGAAAATCTGCGTAAATACAAAAAGATGCCGTTAGCGGATCTTTTGAATTTAAGCTTGAACGAGGTTTTTTCGCGCACCGTTCTGACCAGTCTGACGACGATTATGTCTGTGGTCGCTATTGCGATTTTCGGCGGTGATGTCTTGCGTGGTTTTGCCTTGGCTCTGATTTGGGGGGTGGGGATTGGGACGTATTCGTCGATCTATATCGCCTTGCCGATCTTGATCTATTTCAAGCTGCGCAACGCTGATGTGCTTGATGCCCCGGAGGCTGAGACCGAACGGCCTTAATGTCGGGCGTGCACACAAAAAAACGGCGGGGATGATGATCCTCGCCGTTTTTGTTTTGAGGGAGGTGATTACTTCAGATTTTGCGCAATAAAATCCCAGTTGATCAGGCGATCAAGGACCGTCTGCACAAAATCGGGGCGGCGATTCTGGTAATCGAGGTAATAGGCATGTTCCCAGACATCAACCGTGAACAGGGCCTTTTGTCCGTGAACAAGAGGCAAGTCGGCATTGCCGGTTTTGGTGATTTTTAACGCGCCCTTATCCAGTACCAGCCAAGCCCATCCGCTGCCAAACTGAGTCACAGCGGCTTGCTTGAACTGTTCCTTGAATCCATCCAGAGACCCAAAGCTGGCATTGAGCCGTTCTGCCAGTTCGCCGGTTGGGGCACCGCCGCCGTTGGGGCTCATGCTCTGCCAGAAGAAGGTGTGATTCCAGGTTTGAGCGGCATTGTTGAAAATGCCGACCTTATCGGCATCCCCAGCGGTCTTTTCGATGATATCGACCAGAGGCTTCGCGGCGAGCGGCCCGCCTTCAATCAATTTGTTGAGATTGGCGACATATGCGGCGTGATGCTTGCCGTGGTGGAAATTTAAGGTGTTGGCAGAAATATAGGGTTCCAACGCCGTGGAGTCATAAGGGAGGGCGGGGAGTTCGAAGGCCATAGAAATCTCCTTGCAGAGGAACAACGCAAAACGAGGCGTTGTGCGGAAGAATGTTTACTCCGCAGATTTAATACCGATTCCCATGATGTTAAGGTCTTGACAGGCTTTTTTAGAAAATCATCCGGCATTGATGGCGGCAATCGTGGCTTCTGCGGCCTGCAGACCCGAGAGTACGGCCCCTTCTATGGTTGAGGGGAGCCCTGTTGCGGTCCAGTCTCCGGCGAGAAACAGATTGGCGTTTGGTGTTGTGGGGCCGGGGCGGATGGCGAAGGCTTCCGGTGTGGCTGCTACGGTGGCGCGTTTCTCGATGATACGCCGCCAGGGAGGGAGGCTCGGCGAAATTCCCAGGGGGAGAGCGGTGATGGCTTCGCGCCATGCAGTGTGAGCCAAGGCTTCTGCGGGGTGATCTAAAAGCGCGGTTGCGTGGCCGATGGTGACGGAAACTACGGACCCGCGCCAGAATACGGCGTCAGCGATGCCGCCGACCAAGCTGCAAAATCCCAGTCCGAGAGTTTCAGGCGTTTCAAAATGCAGATTGATGATCGGTGCATGAGGAATGGCCGGAGCGATATCCGGACATAACCGATGTGCGGCGGCGTTGGGTACTGCCAAGATAATAGCATCGTCTGTGGTGTCGATAGTGCCACGGCGGAAAACCATTTGTCGGACGCGATTGGCGGTTCTTTCCAGGGTGAGGAGAGGCATCCCGAAGTTGATGCTTGCCCCTTGATAGCGCAGGTGTGCAATCGCGGGTTCGGCAATGATTTCCGACCAGGGGCGGGCGGCCAGCAGAGGGCGTCCGCTGGCCGCGCCTTCAAAAAATAAGCGTTTCAGAATATTGGCTGCATGTGGGGCGGAAACCGTCCCAGGATCGGTGTTGAAGACGGATCTGAGAAAAGGTGCCCACAAGCGTTTCCAGGACAGGTCATCCGGTGATAGCCGTGTGCTGGTTCGTGTGCCGTTGCGGGATGTCATCAAGGACAAACCATCGCGGAAAAGGCGCCAGCGCGATAGACCAGGGATACACAGGCCTTGCCCAAGGAGCCACAAGGCGCTTTCGCCAGAGGGTGTGATGCGCCAGTGCAGGTTCTCTTTGATCTCTTGAAAGTCTAAGCCGTTTAAGGAGGAGAGGGCAGTAGACGGAGAACCAATCTGGTGCAGAAAATTGAGTGTGGCGCGGTTTGCGGAAACCAGAATGTGGCTGCCATTATCAATGGCGGTGCCGAAACGCTGGTCAGGGAGGGAGCGACATCGCCCGCCAGCTTGGGGAGCGGCCTCGTAAAGATGAATCTGAAACCCGACCGCAGCGAGGCGGCACGCCGCTGTTAGGCCAGCAACTCCGGCACCAATGACGTGGCAAATCGGCGCGGATTCAGGGTGTAGGGGACATGCGGAGGGACGGGTCATGGTTTGCCGTTACCCTTTGCGTGGCAGACGCAGCAAACACAGGAGGCGTGTCACAGGGTTGGGGCGTTTGGGGGGCGCTAGGTCTGTCCATCCTTGGTGCTCGATGCGGTCTAAAATGTCGCTGTAGGCGGCCATCATCATGCGGGCGGGCAGCAAGCTACGGCAATTGGCAGCGGTTAACGCGTTCCGGGCTGCAGCAAAATGGGCTTTTGCCCGAGCGGCCAGCAAGGCGCGGGCTTGTCCAATTCTGGGGTGAGCGGCAATTGTGGCGGCATCGGTTATGGGGATATCGCAGAGATTTAAGATATCGCGTGGCAAATAACAGCGTCCAATCGCGGCGTCTTCGGCGACATCGCGGATGATGTTGACACATTGCAAGGCATCGCCCAGGGCGAGTGCAAAGCGCCGTGCGTCTGGATCATTGGTTCCCAGAAGGGGCAGGGAGATCAGTCCGATGCTGCCTGCGACACGACGACAGTAAAGTGCGAAAGTGGTGTCGTCGGGGGCGCAAATCGGGCCGTTTACATCCATGCGCATGCCTTCCACGAGGGCGCGGCATTCGTTAAAATTCAATCCGAAGCGGGCATCTACGGCGGCTAGCGCGGTGAACAGCGGCGGGGCGTCAGCAGCGGGTGAACCGCTTTCCAACAGGTTCAGCCATGTGTCCCAGGTATCCAGGGCGCTCAGGCGCTCGGCTGGCGGCATACCGGGGGCATCGGCGATGTCGTCGAGGACACGACAGAAGGCGTAAAAGGCATGCATAGCCTCGCGCCGAGGGCGTGGCAGGCAGGACAAGCCAAGTCGGAATGACGTTCCAGACGCGCTGACAATGGCGGTTACGGCGCGGCGAGAGGCAGGCGGGAGTAAACTGGGGGCGGGTGGTGCAACAAGGGCGCATAAGGCCGTCCCAGTAGCGTGCAGAATGTCGCTTAGGGTTGGGCGAAGGCGTGTGGACAAGGGATCCCCGCTTTTCAGATGGCGAAGCAACGCATGGGCAAGGGAAAGGGTAGCGGTGGCTTCGGCACGTAGGCGTGGGGATTGTAAAAGAGCAGGAAGAGCGTCGGCGTCATCAAGCAGTCGTGCGGTGTGTTCCAGGGTTTGGTCCAAGCATGCCCGTAAGGCTTTGGATGATGTGGCGGCGTCGATTTCGGTGGCTTCGGCATGGGTGCCATCAGGCCACGATAGGGGAACGTAAACGCGGTTTCTCAGGCGCTTGTCTTCGGCAATATCTTGGACGTGGTTCAAGACTTGTAGTGCGGCGCATAGTGCGTCCGCTGCAACTGTGGCGCGGCGTGGCTCGCGGTGAAGGTCTAAAAGAAAGCGGCCCACAGGTGCAGCGGAGGCGCGACAATACGCCATCAGCTCATCCCAGGTGGTGGTGCCCTGGTTTTCTGCGTCACGACGGAATGCCGCGAGTAAGGCACGGGCATGTCCGGTTTCCATGCCGCGTGTCGCCAGTGCGGAGCGCAGCAAAACAGCCGGTTCCGTGTCCACCACGGTGTCGTCGGCGGCCTCGCCACGCAATGCTTTATCCAAGACGTCGAGAGCGGCCAGTTTGGCATCTGACGGGAGGTTCGGCGCGTCGGCGATGTCGTCGGCGAAGCGGGCGAAGCGATAATAGGCACGCACCGCCGCACGGGTGTTGCGTGCCAGAAGCAGCGAGGCAACGGGAAAGTTTTCCGGGCGGCGGGGTCCGCACACCGTGCATTCATCAATGCGGGGGGCTATCATGGCGTGACGGGTCAAGGCGGTTCCGGTTCTGGGGGTTTTGTAAAATGACCCCACACTATACGGCATTCCTGCGTTTCAGAGCAGCCAAAACGGCCCAATGTGAAAGGAGACTCTTTCCGTGTCCTCCGAGACTTTAATGCCCTGGCTGATGGAGACCGTGCGTAAGCAGGATCGTGATCGTTTTATTGCTGCGATGTTATCCCCGGTTCAACGCCGCGAGGCGGTTCTGGCGGTGCTGGCTTTTCACGGTGAAATTGCACGAATCCGTGATCAGGTCAGGGAGCCAGCTTTGGGCCATATTCGGCTGCAATGGTGGTGCGATGCCTTAAACCGTTTGGATCTGGTCGATGATGCGGGAGCCTCGCCGTTGTTGCGCCGGATCGCGGGGTTGCGGCGTTGGCCTGAAATCCGGCCCCACTTACTGAATGTGATTGAAGCACGGCAAAAAGATTTGGATGATCCACCCTTTGCCGATGCCGCAGCGGCTGAAGCCTATATTGGCGCGACGACCGCACCACTGATGGCGGCGATGGCGGTTGCCGGGGGATTTCCCGATTTGGCCGAGGAGCCGTGCGTCCGTGATGCGGCGTGTGGTCATGGGGTGGTTGGTCTTTTGCGTGCCACGCCCGCAGCCATGCAAAAAGGCCGTCAACTTTGGGAGATTGAGGGGGCTTCAGGCCCTGCATGGTTGGCCTTGGTTCGTGATCTTGCGGATCGTGCCGATGCGGCGATTGCGTCGGCGACGCGGCACCGATTGCCGCGTCAGGCCTTTTTTCTGATTGCCCCGGCGGTTCTGGCACGTCCCCATCTGCACCGTCTGCGGCGCAGTGGGTACGATATTCAGGACGTGCGGTTCTCTGCACCCAGTCGGGTGACACCTGCTTTCTTGTGGCACTGGTGGCGGGGCTATGCTTAACCGGATGTCGTTACCGGATACTCTGGAGCCAGCCTTCAAGAGTGGCTAAGGCGCGTGTGGACTGGGCTCTTTTTCGATCTGCGCCTTTGAGCTTACGGGGTTTTCCGCCGGGTTTGACCGGCTCGACAAGAGGCAACTCCGGGAACAATCCGAAAGTGATGTTCATGGGCTGATACGTGGTGCTGTCGGCACCGCCGGTAATATGGTTCAGCATAGCACCTAAGGCCGTGGTGGTGGGGGGTGGCAGCAGGGGGCGACCTTGCGCTTGCCACAGAGTAAAGAGACCAGACATCAGGCCGACGGCGGCGCTTTCCACGTATCCCTCACAGCCGGTGATCTGCCCAGCAAAGCGCATGTGCGGCTGTGTTTTTAGGCGAAGTGTTTCGTCCAATACCTTGGGACTGTTTAGGAAAGTATTCCTATGAATGCCGCCAAGACGGGCGAATTCTGCATTTTCCAGGCCGGGAATGGTGCGGAAGATGCGTTCTTGCTCCCCGTGTTTCAGCTTGGTCTGAAATCCCACCATGTTGTAAATCGTGCCCAGGGCATTGTCCTGTCGCAGTTGCACCACGGCAAAGGATTTGGTCTCTGGCGCGTTGGGGTTGGTCAATCCGACCGGCTTCATGGGGCCGAAAGCCAGAGTCATTGCCCCGCGTTCGGCCATCACTTCGACCGGCAAACAGCCCTCGAAATAGGGCGTGTTCTTTTCCCAGTCCTTGAATTCGACGTACTCGGCGGATAGTAAGGCGGCCACGAAGGCGTGATATTCGGCTTCGTTCAAGGGGCAGTTGATGTAGTCCTTGCCGTCGCCACGGTCATAACGGGACTGGAACCATGCCTTGGTGAAGTCAATGCTGTCTTTCACGATGACCGGAGCAATGGCGTCGAAAAAGGACAAAGCGTCCGCACCGCTTGCCGCTTGGATTGCAGATGACAGGGCGGGTGAGGTCAACGGGCCACTGGCAATGATGGATAAACCGTCTTCCTTTTGGGGAAGTTTCGTCACTTCCTCATAGCGGATGGTGACATTGGGATGACTTTCCAGTGCCGCTTGGACATCGTGGGAAAAGGATTCGCGGTCCACGGCCAGGGCCCCACCGGCGGGCACGCGATTGGCATCGGCACAGCGCAGGATCAACGACCCGGCGCGGCGCATTTCTTCATGCAAGAGCCCGACGGCGCTGACGGCGGCATCATCGGATCGCATCGAGTTGGAACACACCAATTCCGCAAAGCCGCCGGTAACGTGTGCGGGCGTAGAGACGGCGGGCCGCATTTCGTGCAGAATCACGGCGATGCCGCCTTCGGCGAGTTGCCAAGCGGCTTCGCTGCCGGCGAGACCGGCACCAATGACGTGAACGGTGGGATGGGTGGGTTCTGTGGACATCCATGGACCTCGATTTTCTGTTTGTTGTGACTTAAGCCGGAACCGTCACGCTGTCCAGGCTTGCGTCTATGGCGGGGCTAAGGTACTCCATCGGACAGGTCGATAACCTGCGGGGGCGATATGAGCGACGCATTATTGGATAAGATTCTTTCTACTCAGCAATTTTGGGTCGCCTTCGCGTTCCTGGGCATTGCGATTTGGGCCGCTTGGT
>JAFGWD010000067.1 GCA_016937315.1 Rhodospirillaceae bacterium | reverse complement strand
GGGAATTCCGGATTGACGGTAATCAGAATGTGCCGCACGACGCGGCGCTCCGGTTTTTGAAACCGGTTGAATTCCGTGTTGAAAAAAGCCTGCACCGCCGCATCGGTGATTTCGGGTGCGCGGGCTGCCACGGCATCCAATACGGCCTGGACGCGCAGTTCGCGGTGCAAGGCTTCGAACAACACCGTATCGGCTAAGGGAGATTGGGGGTTTTCTTGCCGCCAGCCTTCGACGGCATCGGTGACGTGATCGAAAGGAACGGTGATGGTTGCGGATTCGCGCGTTTCCAGGATGCGCATTTCTAAAATGCGTGCGCGTTCCACCTCAGAGGTCAGACGCTCTGTCTGTTCTGGCGTCAAGGTATCGGGGGTGGCGGAAAACCGCACCATGGCGATATTCCATGCGTGATAAATAGCCAGGTCGTTCATACGCAGCCATCCTCCTTGATCTCGTGCGCCGCCAGAGAGTCTTCTGGAACGGCGTAGACGGTCTCACCAAAAACCACGTGGTAGGCAATGCCGTTTGCCGTGTCGCGCAAGACTTTCATGATGGTGCCAATGTCGCCGATGTTGACCATGGTCTCGCCGTTGATTGTCAAAGATTTTCGTGCGGCAACCTTGTCGCGGGCATCGAATAAGCTGTCTATCCAGGGAGCATCGGCAGAGATCAGTTCCTGTTCACGGCATCCGACGACACGGTTGTTGTCGAGAAAATGCACGGAATAGATCACCTGATCTTGTAGAAAGGTCCCCATGTCTTTGACATAACCGATCCGGCCGCGCCGCACCAGAAGCTCACCCGTCGTGCGCCCCGGAAAGGTGCCGTCATTGCGGATATTTCGGACTACGCGAACCGCGTCACCAAAGTCGTAGCGGGCATCTCCCAGCATGGCGGTCTCCTTTATCAAGGCTTTGGCGCGAGGGCGGCCAAGGGTACGAACGCGGGCTGATTGGGGGTGTTTTGAAAGACCCGAAAAATTTTTTCGCGCGACGGAGTCGAATCGACAAAATCTTGGTGCGCGGCGGCCAGTAACGCGGCGGGGGCGGCGAAACGAGGGACCGACTCCGATGGTAGGGGGGCCATGGATAGGCTGTCGTGAAACCGTTGCAGAATGTGTAATCGGTTGACACACACCACGTGAGGGTCGAAGGGAACTTCGAAGAACGCGAAGAAATCTTCGGCGGCCTCTAGGTCCTGCATCTCGGTTTCCCAGTCCAGAGTGTTCATCGCGTCCTCCTTATTCGGCGGCGTGGGGGTGCGGTGCTTCCACGGCTTGGTAAAAGCGTAGCAAGTCAGGCTCACCAGGGCTCACCTTGGCCTGCGTTGCGAAGGCTCGGACTTGCGACAAGATGGTCTGTGCCTGAAGCGGGGTTAAGGTGATTCCCAGGCGGTTGTAAGCTTGGTGGATCGCATGTGTGCCGGAGTGCTTGCCCAGAACGAAGCGGTGTGAGACGCCCAATTCCGCAGGGTCGACGGCTTGATAATTGAGGGGGTCTTTCAACAGGCCATCGACATGGATTCCCGCCTCATGGGCAAAGGCTCCTTCGCCGACCAGGCTCTTGTTCCACGGTACGGCGCGGCCAGAGGCTGCGGCCACCAGTTTGGAAACCGCCATGTAACGGGTCAGGTCGATACCGGTTTCAAAGTCGTGTAGGCGTTTTAGCCCCATGGCGACTTCTTCCAATGCCGCGTTGCCAGCTCGTTCGCCCAATCCGTGGACCGTGGTGTTGGCATGAGTCGCACCGCCCAATGCTGCTGCTAAGGTGTTGGCGGTGGCGAGGCCCAGGTCGTCGTGGGCGTGCATTTCCAGTTCCAAATCGGAATGGGACCGCAAGGTTTCGAAAATGTGGCGGGTTTTGAAGGGGTCTAATATTCCCAAGGTGTCAGCGAAGCGAAACCGCCGTGCGCCGGCTTTTTCGGCGACATCCAGGACCTGGCACAAAAAGTCCGGATCGGCGCGGGACGAATCTTCACCACCGATGCAAACTGAAAATCCACGCTCCAGAGCTTTGGGAACCATGGTGGCGATGGTGTCCAGAACCCAGGTGCGGTTCCGCCGTAACTTCTTTTCAATGTGCTGATCGGACACCGAAAGCGACAGATCAAGAAAAGGCACATTCAGTGTGGCGGCGGCGCGTAAGTCGGCATCGCACATCCGACACCAAACCATCAACTCAGCTTTTAGGCCGAGGGAGGCGATGGTGCGGATGACTTCGCATTCTTCCGGCCCCATGGCGGGAATGCCGATTTCCATTTCCGGTACGCCGATGCTGTCCAGCATTTGGGCGATCTGCACTTTTTCTTCAAAAGAAAAGGCGACTCCTGCTGACTGTTCGCCGTCGCGTAGGGTGGTGTCGTTGATGCCGAAAACGCGATGGGTCATGTGCCCCGTCCTCCGTGGAGTTCCTAGCTTGGACAGCAGCAACCGCCATGCCACCTGTGAGAACAGAAAAAAGAAAGCGTTCGCAGAGTGTTATCGTGGAATCGGGTCTTGTCGTATTTGCGACAATGTGTCGGTTTATGCGAAAGTGGTATGACGCGCCTTAAACGTAGGCACCGTTAAATCGCCGTTGGAGGCCGTCTCCACAGAGCAAGGCTGTGGTGACTTCGGTGACGGCAGTGATGGTGCGATGGATGTCGTTCGCGGTGGTTTCGCGTGACAGGGAGAACCGGATCATGCCGTGTGCCGTCGCTGCATCCAGGCCCATGGCCAGGGGAACGTGGGAGGCGGCCATGGCCCCTGCGTGGCAGGCGGAGCCCCCGGACGCGGCGATTCCTTGATGATCCAGCCCAGCCAAAATCGCTTCGCCTTCAAGGCCCGGAAAGACCATCGCCAAGGTGTTGGGCAGGCGCGGTGCTTTTTCTGCCAGGACCCATGCGTTTGGGATGTGATGGCAGAGGCCACTTTGCAGAGTATTGCGTCGATTTCCTATTGCCACGGCCTCCGTTGCCAGGGCGTGCCGTGCCAAGC
Organism: Rhodospirillaceae bacterium; assembly: GCA_016937315.1. Classification (GTDB taxonomy): domain Bacteria; phylum Pseudomonadota; class Alphaproteobacteria; order Rhodospirillales; family Rhodospirillaceae; genus Oleispirillum. The sequence continues at coordinate 7,062 of JAFGWD010000067.1, read as the reverse complement.
CGGCCGCAACGCCAAGGGCGACAATCGCGGGTACGTTCTCGGTTCCCGCTCGACGCCCTCGTTCCTGAAAACCGCCGCGCAACAAAGGCCGAAAGCGTGTGCCTTTGCGTAGATACAAGGCACCGATCCCTTTGGGCGCGTGTAGTTTGTGCCCGGATAAAGACAGCATGTCGATCTTCAGGGATTTGACATCTATCGCGATTTTCCCGACCGCTTGCACGGCATCGGTGTGAAACAAAACCCCGGCGGTGCGGGCTTTTTCGGCCAGTGCGGCAATGGGGAAAATCACGCCGGTTTCGTTATTGGCCCACATGATCGAGGCGATGGCGACGTCTGGCCCTAAGGCGGCGTCATAGGCGGCGATGTCCAAGCTGCCGTTGGCATCGACACCAATCTCACGGATTTCATAACCGACCTTTTCCAGGTCACGGCACACGGCTTGGACGGCGGCGTGTTCTACGGTTGTGGTGATGATGGCACGGCGATCCGGTTGTGCGCGGACTGCCGATAAAAGAGCGGTGGTGTTGGATTCACTGCCCCCGGAGGTAAAAATGACCTCGTTTTCCTGAGACGCTCCGATTAACCCCTGAACATGCCGTCGTGCGGCGCGGACCGCCGCTGCTGCTGCGCTGCCGAATCCATGTCGTGACGATGGATTGCCAAAGTGCGTGGTGAGAAACGGCAACATCGCCGCAACCACCCGAGGGTCAACCCGTGTGGTGGCATTGTTATCCAGATAAACCGCTGTCATTTTGGCCTCCTGCGTTTTCAGGCGTCGTTTTTCAGGAGTTCGGCGGGGCGTACGCGGACGATTTGCTTCAGGGCGGTCATGAGGCGTTGTTGCACGCCGTTCAAGGTCAAGGACGCCAACTGACAGCCAACGCAGGCACCGCTCATCTTGACGTAGACGTCCTTGCCCCGCACCGCGACCAAGGTGATGTTGCCACCGTCGCGGATGATGCGTGGCCGTAATTCGTCAAGAGTGCGTTCGATCAGGTCCAGGCGCTCCGCTTCGGTCATGGTGATTTTTCCGATATCGCCAATTCCAGGCACAGTGGCTGCGAAAACTGTCATGATGTGTTTTCCTTACTGTCCGCAAGCGGCATTAGGGTCGCCACAAGTGCAGCGTCCGATGGCGTTGGGATTGTCAAAGGTGAAGCCACCACCGCCAATGTTGGCTGTGAAATCGACGACCGTTCCTTTGAGGCTGGGGGCGCTGTCAGGGTCGACGAACACTGCGGCATTGCCATCACGCAGTACGGCATCTCCGGGTGTAGGGGTGCGTTCCAAGCCCAGGGCATAGCGGATGCCCGCGCAGCCCCCCAAGACCACGGCGATGCGGACGCCGCCTTGCGGCAGGTTGCTCAACAGCTCCGAGATTTTGTCGCGGGCGGATGGGGTCAGGGTCAACATCCGGCACCTCCGTTGTGGTGATCCAAGACCACAACGCCGCAAAACCTATGCCAGATGCCGAGTGCGTCCCTTTGCTCTTTCTCCATTGCGGAAAAGCAAGGGGAAGCAAGGGGTCTTGTGAGGCTGTTGAAGTGGACAGAGATCATGCCTCTGCCTTTCCGTTGTCGTAAACCCGACAGCCTGACCAACAGAATTTATGCGTTTACGTCCTAGTCGAGGGCGCGGATGACCACGTTGGGTTTCGGGCCGTCGGGGAAGATCAGGCGTTTGGCCATTGCCGGGCTGGCGTAAAGAGTGCCCGTGTCATCAACCATCAGCACCCGATCAACACCCATGCGCTTGGCGATGCGCGGCCAGTCCGTTGTCCCGGCGACGGTCAATCCGGTTGCTGCGGCATCGGCCAAAGCACCGTCTTCCGCGATCACCGTGGTGGACAGAATGTGGTCCACCGGCATGCCGGTGCGGGGGTCGATGATGTGGCTATAGCGCACCCCTTCCCATTCACGGAAGCGTTCGTAATTGCCCGAGGTATAGACGTTTTCGTCGGGGGTCAGGTCAACAGAGGCAATCACGCCCCATTTCTTGGGATGACGGATGCCGATGCGCCACGGACGGTCGCCATGGCTGCCCATGGCACCGACATTGCCACCTGCGCTAATCACCGCATTGGTGATGCCCTTGGTTCTCAAGGTTGCCAGCGCCCAATCCACGGCGGAGCCCTTGGCAAAACCGCCGAAGTCCAGGCCGACGGCGGGGTTCGTACAGGTCACGGTGTGGCCGTTAATGACTACATCGTCCATGGACGGATGGGCGGCGGCCAAGGCACGGATGGTATCAAATGGCGGTTTGCGGCCTTTCGGTGGCTCGTCGGCGTGGAAGCCCCAAGCCCCGACGATCTCGCCAACCGCCGCGTTGAACAGGCCGTCGCTTTTTGCGTAGTAGTCTTTTGCGTCGATGATCAGAGGCAGCACGAAGTCGCTGACGGTGACCGGTTTGCCAGTTTTGCACGCAGCGTTCACGGTCATCAGTTCCCCGCCGGGTTTCCAGGCATGCCAATCTGTGTGCATGCGGCGGAAACCTTCGCTGACCTCGGTGACCGCGTTTCGTGCGGTTTTTTCCGAAACGCCACGCACCGTGATGTCAACCAAGGTCCCAAACACGTACTCGGAGGATTTGTACTCGGTGGCTTTGTCACCGCCCCAGCATCCTGCGAGCAGCAAGAATGCCGCTGCTGTGAATCCTCCGCGTTTCATGGTCCGACCTGCTCCATTGGGAATGAGTGGCCGCCAGTTTATTCCCCGATGCCCCGCGTAGACAAGGTACGCGCCACGATCGGGTCAGATTTGTTCAATCCACATCCCATCACCGGCGGATGCTGGTGGTTACAAGGCGGCGGGCGCATGGCTGATGGCTTTTTTCGAGCAAACCTTACCGCAAGCTTCGCAGCCGATGCAGTCCATAGCGTCTTTGACGCTCATAATCATTGCTTGGTCGTCGTCCATGTCGTCATCATCGTCCTCCTCGCGTTCGATAAGCTCGAAGACGTTCCGTGCACAGGTTTTATAACATCGCCCGCAGCCGATGCAGAGCTTGGGATCAATGGAGATGACGAATTGCGGTTCCCACGGTTTGCCGCCGCGTGTCGTTCCCATGATGGTTGCCATGTGATGGTCCTTTCTTTTTTCCCCCAAGGCCGAAAAGCCGGTGGCTTACAATCCCGCGACGGCGGGGTGCTGGCCGATCAGGGCCAGGGCGACGGAGAGGTGCTTATCCGCCTCATCCTTCATTTTCGACAGGCTGAGAAACCCAAAGCGATGAATGTCGCGGAGGGTGCGGTCCATTGCCACCAGTTTGCCCACGGTAATCATCGCCCGGCCAAAACCTTCGTGGGTCAGCGAGATCAAGGGCACTGCGATCAGACCGCATTCTTGTTCGATCATTGCGGCGATACCGTTGAAAAAGGCACGGACACGGGCCGCCACATCTTCGTCCGGGTCGCCGATCACCGGCATAGCGCGGCGGCGTTCCACGGTCAGGATGAACGGGTCCAGAATTTTGTGCGGTGGCCAACCGTCCTGGATGCCATAACGGTCGATGGCCCGCATTTGACGCAACATTTCGGTGGCGAACGCGGTTCCTAAAACCGGGTCGTCGGCGGCAATCACGCATCCGTCTTTTCCGTCCATCTTTAGCTCCTGTTTGGGTTTTCAGGTGTGTCGCAGCACGTTTCCGTAGGGGGCGGCATTTTGCGCAGCATGGTGGGTGCCGCGTGGTCGTGATCCGCTTTGAAGAGGTGGCGGCAGCCCAGGAATGCGGCACCCAGGCCCAAGGCACCGCTAAGCATTGCCATGGCGGTTCCGCCCAAGGCAGAGCCCACCAGAGTGCCGATCAGAAAGCCCAAGACCGGCATGCCATAGGCGATCCCCAAGGATGCCACCAAGCCATTCGATGACACGCCCAGGGCAATCCAGTCGCCGGGACGGACACCCAGTGTGTTCTTCAGTTTCATGTGGATCGGCGGTGCCTCACCCAACAGCGCGGCATGGCCGCAGGCGCCTTTTTCTGGACAACTGCCACAGCCGCCCATGCGATCGGCAACAACCCAAGCAAAACCGTCCTCCAACGAGTCGACCTGCACCAGGCGTTCTGCCATTGTGTGGCCCTGTGGTCCCGGTGTCGGGGTTTGTGCGTCATTCATCCCATTCCTCCATGGTCATGGACTTGAAACGAGAGGGATCCTTACGCACCTTGAGCGCCCGAACAATCCATGGCGTTCGAGAATCGGCAATTTCTTTTTTCAGATCGGTTAAGGCTTTGGCGACCGGCAGACCCGGGGGAACCTTGATGGGCTGCACGCCGTTGGCCAGCAGGCGCTGGATTGCTGAACTTCCCACGGCCTGCACGTAAACCGCAGCGCAGCCATCCAGCGCGGCGATGCGTTCCGCCAATTTGTCTTCTTTGCCATCCTGATCGGTGGCGGAAAACCGCACGGCTTCGGCTAAGGCATGTCCTTCGGCGGTGACGAGGTACATTAAAAAGCCGTCGGTGGAGCCAAAATGTTGGTCAATTCGGCGACGGTCACCCGTGGCAAAGGCGACCCGCAACGCATTTCCGGCGGCTTCCGACACGTCCGGTGATGGGACAATGGCAAGCCGTGTGCTCATGCGGATTTGGCCTCCGCCCGGTATTCTGGTTTTTGTCCATAAACCGAACGGTAGGGATGAATCTCGCCTCGTTCGGCGGCGGTCAGAATGTTGGCAAGGTCGAACAAGGCTTGTCGGCCACCGCGATACCCCACCCACACTTTGGCAAAGCCGCCAAACCAGTGGAATTGTGGGAATCCAGCACGATAAAGGGGAATACCTAGGCGATCCGCTACCGCGACACCGTGGGAATTGGTGATCAGGATCTCCGCTTCGGTTTCTCGAGCGGCAATGTCCAGGTCTTCCAAATCACCGATTTTTACCGTCGAGAGGCCAGATCGGGTCAACACCGGCGCATAAATCGGAGTGACCGCAGTTGTGACCTCGGCTCCTGTGCCTTTGATCAAGGCCGCCAACGCGACCAACAAATCGGGATCGGCGGCTATCGCGACGCGCGTGAATCCCATCATGAAATGGGTATCGAGCATGGCGTCCAAGAATTGGGCGCGTTGGCGGTCAATGCGCTCTGGCACGTCCTGCCCAGAGAGGTCGCGCAACGTCATGATCAGGGCGTCGGAGGCATCCAAGCCGCAGATGTGGTCAAAACGAATGTCGGGCACGCCGGTGCGGCGCCGCAATTCGTCGGCGGGGTCAGCCATGGACGCGCCAATCACCAGGGTTGCCACGGCAAGCCCCAGGGTTTCCATTTCGTTGATCGGAGGGCCACCGGTGGAGCAGGGGGTATAGCTTTCGGGGGCTAAATGGCCGTCCAGGGAGTCCGAAATATCGGGCACGACGACAGGGCGCAGGCCAAAGGCCTCGATGGTTTCCTTCAGGTATTCGATATCGCCAGGAGTCAGCGATGCTCCGACCAGCACATTGATCTGGCGACGACGCTCGCCCACATGCCGGGGCGAATCGGGAACGCAGGCACGGATGATTTCGGTCACCGCCTGCGCGAAGCCACTTTCCAGCGCGCCACGATAATCCGGCGTTGTGACCGGTACCACCTTAATCGCGTCGTGTTCGGGATGAGCCGCGCGAAACTCGCGGACCCCCATGCTCACGTCAAACCCTTGAACTTCGGCAAGACCGGATGTGGGGACGCCGATCATCGCGGGTTGGGCCTGTCCGGCCAGGGTATGCAGACCCTCGATCAGATTCTCATAAGACCCCATCACCGTGCCGATTTGGTCCAATGCCGTGGTTTGCAGGGGAATCGGTTCTTGAAAATGCTGGATGAAAAAAATCTTGCCGAAGGCTGTGCAGCCTTGGCTGCCGTGAATCATCGGCACGCAGCGGTCCATTCCCATGAAGGCCAGTGCCGCGCCCAATGTCGAGCTGGCTTTCAACGGATTGACCGACAGGGCCTTGTTGCGTTTCACAATCTCGGTCATTGCGCGGCCTCCTCTGGCAGGGTTTCCACGACGGTGGATCGCCATGGCGCGGTGCCGCGTACGGCGGGCCAGATCGGGCTTTCCAAGGACAGCGCCATGCGCCGTGCCAATTCCGCCATGCCGGCGTATCCGGCATAGGCGAAATCGCGTTCCTGATTGATGTCCAAGAAAGGCAACCGTGCCTTCAAGGCGGTGTACTGGTTGCGTCCGCCTGCAATCAGCATGTCGGCACGCAGATCCGTGACCGCCTGCAACAGTGCGGGGGCGCTACCTTCCTCGATCAGAAGCGCATTTTCACCCATCAATTCGCGGATGCGGGCTTTGTCTTCCTCGGTGGACTTACGGGTGCCACTGGCCACCACCTGCATGCCCAAATCCTGTAGTGCCGAAACCACCGACCATGACTTTACGCCGCCGGTGTAAAGCAACACCCGCTTCCCGCTCAGGCGTTTCCGCCAAGGGGCCAGTGTGGCTTCGGCTTTGGCTTCCTCTCGTGCGATTAGGGCTTCGGTGCGGGTCGTTAGGTTGTCGTCGCCAATCAGTCGTGCAAAGTTGCGTAAGGCTTCTGATGTATCGGAGATGCCGTAAAAACTGCCTTCGAACCACGGGATGCGCCAGCGTTTTTCCAGCTGTCGTGCGACGTTGACCAAGGCGCGGGCGCACACCACCATGGTGGCCTTGGCACGGTGCATGGTCTGTACTTCGCGATACCGCGCATCGCCCGATAAGGTGCACAACACCCGGATGCCCAGTTCGTCCAACAGCGGCAAGGTATGCCACAACTCGCCCGCGATGTTGTATTCGCCGATCAGGTTGACATCGTGCACTGTGATCCCTGGACGCATGGATTCATCTGGGATGGGGTCTGGCTCCCGCGTGCCAATCACTCGCTTTACCATGACGTCGCCAGCCAGACGGCTGCCCATTTGCTTGGCACCGTAAAATCCTGCTGCATCGACAAAAACCACTGGCTTGCCGAAACGTGCTTCGGCTTCCCGGCAGACAGCGTCCATATCATCTCCGGTCAGCGCCGGAATGCAGGTCGTGTACACGAACACCGCCGCCGGATCATACGTTACGATGTCTCGCTTAATGGCGTGGAGCCGGCG
>JAFGWD010000066.1 GCA_016937315.1 Rhodospirillaceae bacterium | reverse complement strand
GGCCCGACGCGCCCTTTCTGCCAGGACGTCCTGGTAAAAAACGGCATCAAGGTGGACTACTTTCACCCCCTGCTAGGCGATGAGATCCAGGTTCTGTTCAAACCCAACACGCGTCTGGTGTTTTGCGAAACGCCGGGATCGTTGACCTTTGAAATGCAGAACATTCCAGCCATTGCCCAAGTTGCCCACGAAAAAGGGGCCTTGGTGGTGGCCGATAACACCTGGGGATCGCCATTCTTTTTCCATCCCTTCGAAAAGGGCGTGGACGTCTCGATTCAGGCCGCAACAAAATACATCGTCGGACACTCCGACGCGATGCTGGGCACCATCACCACCAGCAACGACTTGTTCCCCCGCATCAAAAATAACATCATCAAATACGGTTACTCCGTGGGAGCGGAGGAAGCCTACCTCGGCCTGCGTGGTTTACGCACCTTAGGTCCTCGCATGAAACAGCACCAGGACAGCGCCCTAAAAGTGGCACGCTGGCTGCAAACCCGCCCCGAAGTCGCCCGCGTGTTGCACCCTGGTCTGCCCGACGATCCTGGCCATGCCATTTTCAAACGCGACTTCCTGGGCTCCAGCGGCCTGTTTGGTGTCATCTTAGAGCCTTACCCTGAAGAAGCCATGGTCACGATGATTGATCATTTGAAGCTGTTTTCTCTGGGCTTCAGCTGGGGTGGTTTTGAAAGCCTCATCATGTACACAACACCTGGTATCGTTCGCACCACGGTCCTGTGGAACGCCGACGGCCCGACACTGCGCTTGCACGTCGGACTGGAAGATCCCGATGACCTGATTGCCGATCTCGAAGCCGGATTCGCGTGTTTGAACGCGTTCACATACTAAGGACGTATCATCATGTCGGACCCCCTCACCTCTCTGCTGGATGCCCTGTCCTTCGATGCCAACGGCCTGATCCCCGCCATTGCACAACAGCATGACAGCGGCGAAGTCCTGATGATGGCTTGGATGAACCGCGATGCCCTCGCGGAAACTCTGAACACCGGGCGTGTCTGCTATTGGTCACGATCACGCCACGCCTTGTGGCGTAAGGGTGAAACCTCGGGCCAAGTACAGACCCTGGTCGCCTTACGCCCCGATTGCGACGGCGACACCTTGCTTCTTCTGGTGGATCAAAAGGGCGTGGCCTGCCACACCGGGCGGCGTACCTGCTTTTACCGCGAGTGGCAGGACGGAGCACTGATCACTCTGATGGCACCAGAAGTTTCCGTGGAAGAACTGTACGGCAAAGCCCCCTGATTGTGGCTTCACCTCAACGAAAAACGGCCCGGAAAACTCCGGGCCGTCGTTTTGTGCATCGCAAAAGCGGCAGCCATTAGCCGACGATTTCCACCTTGCTGAAGAAAAAGGCGATTTCTTCGGCTGCGGTTTCCGGAGCATCGGAACCATGGACCGAGTTCGCCTCAATGGATTCTGCAAAATCGGCACGGATCGTGCCTGCATCCGCATTGGCCGGATTGGTCGCGCCCATGATCTCGCGGTTACGCGCGATCGCATCTTCGCCTTCCAAAACCTGCACCACCACCGGGCCGGAAATCATGAATTCCACCAGCTCGCTGAAAAAGGCACGCTCCTTATGCACCGCATAGAAGCCTTCGGCCTGCCCGCGAGTCATATGAATCCGCTTTTGCGCGACGATACGCAAACCAGCTTCCTCGAAGCGGGCGCAAATCTGGCCGACGAGGTTGCGGCGCGTGGCGTCCGGCTTGACGATAGACAACGTGCGTTCAACGCCCATCTTGAGTTCCCTTGATTGATCAATAAACGACCCGGCTCGGTTTTCATAAAACCCCACGCCGGTTGGTCCGGTATCCCCGAATGTGCCGCATGCAGGTCCAGACTGGGCGCATTACATACCCGCATCGTCAGACAAACGCAACCTCCAGAGTGTGATTCATCACAGATGGATGGTTTTTTGCGCTGGGCTTGGCCGCTCGTCACTCCTGTGCTATGACCGCCGCCATGCTGCACATCAACGATTTAAGCTTCCGCATCGGTGCCCGCGTTCTCTTAGAGGGGGCCACAGTCCACGTCGCCGCCAACCAAAGAGTCGGCCTGATTGGCCGTAACGGTTCGGGCAAGACGACACTCTTCCGGCTGATCCGAGGGGAAGCCCAACCCTCTGGTGGAAGCTTTGCCGTGCGTGCAAGAGCACGACTAGGCTGGGTTTCGCAGGATGCGCCGGATGGCGAGATCAGCCTGCTGGACTGCGTTCTGGATGCCGACGCCGAACGCAAAGCCCTGTTGGATGAACTGACACACCTGGAAACCGTGCCGCAAACCGAAGCGGGACTCCGCATCGCGGAAATACACGAGCGTCTGATCTCCATTGATGCCCACTCTGCCCCGGCCCGCGCCGCAATGATTTTGACAGGACTGGGCTTCCCGTCGGAGCAACACAGCCTGCCGGTTTCTCACTTTTCGGGGGGGTGGCGCATGCGAGTCGCGCTTGCGGCAGCCCTGTTTCCGCGCCCTGAACTGCTGCTTTTGGATGAACCCACCAATCACCTGGACCTGGAAGCCACCTTGTGGCTCCAGAACCATCTGACGAGTTATCCCGGCACTCTGATCATCATCAGCCATGACCGCGACTTGTTGAACGCAGTTCCCGACCGCATCATCCACCTGGATCAAAAACGCTTGGTCGCGTACGGCGGAAACTACGATGCTTTCGAACGCACCCGCCGCATGAAGATGGACCTTGCCGCTAAGGCTTTTTCCAAACAATTGGAACAACGCCGCAAGATTCAGGGCTTCATCGACCGCTTCCGCGCCAAGGCGACCAAGGCCCGTCAGGCACAAAGCCGCATCAAGATGTTGGAGAAAATGGATGTGCCGGTCCCGATTGTCGAGGATAAGGCAATCTCCTTTGACTTTCCCGACCCGGACCAGTTGTCGCCGCCCCTGATCACCATCGAGGACGGCATTGTCGGATACGATGGCAAGGCTGTCTTAAAAGGACTGAACCTACGTATTGATACCGATGACCGCATCGCGCTCTTAGGATCAAACGGCAACGGCAAATCCACTCTGGCCAAGCTGTTATCGGAACGCATTGGCCTGATCTCAGGCACCATGCGGCGCTCGGCAAAGCTGAAAATCGGTTATTTCGCACAGCACCAAACCGAGGAACTGACCTTGTCGGCCAGTCCGTTGGAGCATATGGCCGCAAAGATGCCAATGGCGACGGAAGCCAAAGTCCGCGCCCATTTGGGGCGTTTCGGTTTTGGCGCAGAGCTGGCGGATTGCAAAGTCTCCACTCTCTCCGGCGGCGAAAAATCGCGTTTGCTGTTCGCCCTGATGACCCGTGAAGCGCCACATATTTTGATCCTCGATGAACCCACCAACCACCTGGACATTGATTCGCGCGAGGCCTTGATCTCCGCCCTAAACGCCTATGACGGTGCGGTGATTCTGATCAGCCATGATACCCACCTTGTGGACATGGTCGCCGACCGCCTGTGGCGCGTAGCCGACGGGCAGTGTCTGCCTTTTGATGGCGACCTCACCGATTATCGCAAAACCCTTTT
>JAFGWD010000065.1 GCA_016937315.1 Rhodospirillaceae bacterium | reverse complement strand
TTCAGTTTCCAGACAGGGAACCCCGCGCGTGAGAGGCCTCAGGGATGGATTGATGTATCGCCGCATTTGATCGATTTTGCAGCGACGGCCGCGCTGTTGCAGCACATGGACGTGGTGGTCAGTGTGGACACCGCCACGGCACATTTGGCGGGTGCCTTGGGTCTTCCGGTCTTTATTCTGTTGATCCGGGGGGCGGATTGGCGCTGGTTGCGGGATCGTACAGATACGCCCTGGTATCCGTCTGCACGCCTGTTCCGGCAAGCGGCACCCCGCGATTGGGAGGTGCCGCTCCTCTTACTCAAAGAGGCCCTGGTTTCTTTGGATGGCCTAATTGTCAACAGAACCTAGCTCATGTAGTTCAACAGGGATAAGTTGTTGACCATGCTCATTGCGGCGTAGGAGATCTGCAGGGCCGTGTTTTCGTTGTTAATGCGGGCTGCGACCTCGGTCATGTTGGCGTTTTCCATGTCGGTGACCCGCGTCGCCAGAAATGTAGAGTAGGTTTTTTGCGTGGACATTGCGGTATTCAGGGTTACCTGATTGTTTGCCAACAGATTTTCTAGGCGCGAGAAGTCTTGCTTGCTCTCTCCGGTGTTGGTGACTTCGTGCTCAATGGCATCGTTGGTGATGCTGAGCGCTTCGTTGAGGCGGCGGGATAACTCCTCTCCGTCTATTTCTCCGGTTGCGCTGTCGGTCGGCAATCCCTGGATCACCATACCAATGGCGCGGAAGGCTTTCTCAATCGCGCCGTCCTTAGCGTTGATGCCGAATTCGATGCTGCGGGTTTCGCTGACCCGGTGTTCCACAACGGTTTCTCCGCCCTTGTAGTAGATGGAGTTGCTTAAACGCGCATCGCCGGTTCCTGCCACCGTTTCGGTCGTGGGTGCGGGCGTAACGGTTAACGTTGTGCCATCGGCCGAAATATCCGTGACGGTGAAGGTGCGGTTGTTGGAATTGGTGCCGTTCATGGAAATTTGGCCCGGCTGGATTGCCGGGACGGTGAGTGTTGCGGTGACCGAGTTGGTGACGTCTAAGGAAATGTCAGGTTCGACGGTCAAGGTGCTGCCATCGGCGGAGACCGATTGTACGGTGTAGAAGCGATTGTTGTCGGTGTTGACGGTATCTTCCACGCGAATCATCATACCCGCTTCGACAGTCGAATAGCTTCCGGGGGCGGCGATGATTTGATTGTTTGCGGCGTCGAAATCCACCGGGTTTGCAACGTTCGCGGGGTAAGATTGCTGGTTAAAGGCACCGGCGGTTGCTGCTGTGATTGTCCCGCCTGCGTTAAAAGTTAGGGCCCCGGTATCCGCAGAAGTGACCTGCACATCATTCATATGGGTGGTGCGTGACTCTGGGGCGGTGATGGTGTTGCCGTCGTAAACCGCCTGGTAGGACTCCAACGAGTCAAAGGGGATGTCCACTGGCGGGGTGTCTCCCTTGCCTCCAGCAAACAGGTACTGCCCATCGAGTTTGAGGTCGAAGTAGGACTCGAGGTCCTTCATTGCGCTGAACGCACGGTCTTGCAGGCCTTCGAACTTCGAGAGTTCTTCAGGACTCAGGCTCGTGAGGTCGGTGCTGAGGAACGAACTGAGGTCATCGCGAAAAGTGATCAGAGTTGATCGGGCCCCATCAACGGAGGCACTCATTGCCGACAGTCGGGTGTTGGCCACAGTGTTGTTGGTGATGTAGGTGGAGGTACGCGAGGATTCGTTCTCGAAATTGATGAGGCGCAACGCATCACTGGAGATGCCGGTATAGTCCTGCGACTTCTTTTTCGTCGCAATCTGTGTCTGAAGATCATAGATCCTTGACTGCGTGTTCATCAGGCGGGTTGACATCAAATTATGCGAAGCGAGTGTGGGAACCCGAGTCATAACGGATCCTCCTTATTGCACGATGTTGTTCAGGATATCGAACAGGGTTTGCGTGGTGGTGATCACCCGCGCCGCTGCCGTGTAAGCCTGTTGAAAAATCATCAATTGGGTGAGTTCTTCGTCCAAATTGACGCCGCTGACCTCGCCTTGTTTTAGAGCCAAGGTATTGGTCAGGGTCTGCTGGGTTTCACTTTGGGCTGCGGCACGGCTGGCCTCTGATGATGTCTGCGAAATCAGTGATGCCGCGTAGCTGCTGAAGCTTTGCTTGCCGGCGGACAATTTCCCGGCCTCGGAAAAAGAGACCGAGCTGTCAAAAATCGCAGCCATGGCGTTGGCGATGCTGTTGTCGCCAGATGCCAGCCCATATTGTCCTGTGTCGGCGTTGTATTGCAGAATTCCACTGGCCAGAAGTGAAGAATCCTTCGCCAAGTCGTCGCGTACGGTCATTGCTGTGGCGGTGCCTGACTTTGACGGTTCGATCCCGAGGTTGGCGAGAAGTCCCTGTGATGTGGTTTCGCTGACCACCAGTTCCTGCCCATCGTTTTGCAGAATACGCAGGCGCACGCCGGAGCCTTCATTGACCACGCTTGCCGTGATGTTGGCAGCGGAGAGGGTGCTGTTTGCGTTGATCTTATCCGCGATGGTGGCGATGGTGTCCTGCGGGCCGATCGCGACCGTCGCGACCGTTAGATTGCCCGGAAGGCCAAAATTCATGCCGGAGGTCGTCGAAGCTTTCCACGAAGTTGATACGATTTTGCTGTCGTAGAGGTAATTTGCAGTGGAATCGACGTAAAAATCGTTCAGTCCGAAAAAGCTGGAAAAGCCTTCTGTCGTCGATTCATAAATGTTGCCCGCGTCGCCATCGGCATTGAAACGGACCGCAATGTCGGCAGCCGCGCCAGTGGTATCCTCGTCGCGCATGGCAAAGCCGACGGTTTCAGTGGACGGAATATCGATTGCCAGATGCCCATCGCTGTCCACCGATGCCCAGGTTGTGGGGGTGCCCCCTTTGTAGTCGGTGAAAAACGCGTTCAGCGCATTGACCACGCTATCAATACTACCGGATGAGCCGCCCATTTCGGTTTTTAAGGTCGATTGGGCCGCCTGTGTGCCGTCGGCGTTGTAAAGCACCAGCTGCACGTCACCCGATCCCAAGGAGATGGATTGGCTGGAGCTGTCGATGAACGTGCGGGTGCCGGTGAACGACTGGGCCAGTTCTGGGTATGGAGTGCCACGATTATGAACCGCATTCAGGGAGTCTTTTAACTGGGACGCTAACTCATCCAATTCGGATTGCAGTGATGGCAGAACATTGTCGCGCATGTCCACATAGCCTGCAATGCTGCCGCCCTTGATCTCTGTGGTGAGGTCGTAACTGCCTGCAGAAATGGCGTTGAAGTTTCCGCCATCATAGGTCAAACCCGCCGCTGTTTGGGTCACGGCCATGTGGGAGAGCGTGACCGGGTTCTTGTCTAACAAGCTGCGTCCGGTTGGCGTCATGATGATGATTTCGCCGGAATCGCGCTTGAAATAACTGATATCCATCAGCCCGGATAGATCGGTCAGGGCCTGATCTCGTTGGTCTTCAAGGTCTCCGGTATCCAGAAATGTATTCTGATTACGGACGATTTCGGCGTTCAAGGTGTCGATTCTGGTCAACAGATTGTTGACGCTTGAGACATCGCTTTCGATGGAACGATCCGCTTCCATGCGGAGATCTTGCAATACATTCGACATACGACTCAGTTGGTCGGACAGCGTTAATGCCGATTGTACACAGTTTAACGCCTGGGTGACGTCGGATACGTCCACGCCCAGGGCTTCGAACTTCGAGGCTAAGGCTTCGACATTGTGAGCAATGGAGCTGTTGTCTTCGGGCGTTCCGAACATGTCCTGGATGCGGGAGTAATAGGTGTTTTTGACAACGTAGTCCCCCCCCGTTGCGGCTTCGCGCCGGATGTCGCGCAGCAGGCTTTCATCAACGGTACGTTCCAAGCCTTTGGCACGCACACCAACGCCCGCTCCCGCCAGAACCTGGCTTTCCTGGACAAACACCTTGCGGGTGTACCCCTTGGTGTTGACGTTCGAAATGTTACGCGCAACCGAGTCCAAGCCTTGTTGGGCGGTCGTGAGGCCGGACATTGCAGCGCCCAAAGCCAGTGTAATCGACATTCGTGGTCTCCCGTGTGGTCGCGTCGTTCTGACGGCGTAAGCGGGATGGCGGCCTACAGTTCCTTGTTGTAGCTCACCGCCATGGGACGGCCATCCGAGGTGCTGCCTTTCAGAGCCCCAGTCTTGCCGTAGATCGCGTTGCGTTCCTGTGCCTGTTTGACACCATTCACAACCGCATGCATGACGCGGTTTGCGGCTTCCATGTTGGCGGACAGCAGGCGCTCATTTCGTTCACTTGCAGATTGCAGGCGCTCGCCTAAGCTACGCAGGTCTGTGCGTTCGTCGTCCCCAAGAATTTGGAGAATGTCGGGGGCGTCGGCGACGGCTTGCATCTGATTGCGGTAATTGCGGGCCAGTGTCCATTTGTTGGCCGCAAGTGCTTTGACCGTATCAATGTCGTGGCTCGACAGAGCGGTATTTTCGACATCAATCAATTCGGCCAAGTTATGCATCACCAAGCGCAGGTCCTCAATGCAACGCCGTTGACGATCCTGGGCGGTGGGCGCCGTTTTGGGTTTGGTTTGTGTTTGCGTGGTCATGCCCGTCCCTCCTGTGCAGCAAGCAGTGTGCGACTGACGGCTTCGGCAATGCCGACGCCGCCGTGTTTGGACACTTGCTTGCCGTATTCATCGACCATAAGCGAACGGTACATGCTCTCGGCTTTGCCGCCACCGAACACGGGGTCGGCCTCCATGCCCTCGAACATGCACTGGAACATTTGGCTCAAAAACATCGATTCAAAATCTTGTGCGACTTGGGAGATCTCTTCCCGGTTCGTCGTCTTGCTGTTCTTGGCGGCTAAGGCACGTGCGCTGACCGCCTTTGCAGACAAGGCAGAGGTGTCGGATTGTGTTTGCAGGGAAGAGAGCACGTCCATCACATCACCTCAATTTCAGCATGCAACGCACCAGCCGCTTTGATCGCCTGCAATATGCTGATCATATCGCGGGGGCCGACGCCCAAGGCATTCAGTCCATCTACCAGTTCTTGCAATGATACCCCGTCGTTGACGATGGCCAGCCGTTTGTCTTTGTCTTCGTTGACCTGGATGTCGGTACGCGGCACTGTCGTTGTTGTGCCAGTTGTGGAGAATGGCGCGGGTTGCGAGACCTGTGGTGTTTCAGTGACGCGAATGGTCAGGTTGCCTTGAGCAATCGCCACTTCACTGATCCGCACGTTGGCACCGATCACGATGATCCCGGATTTTTCGTCGATAACGACACGCGCCAACTGGTCAGGTTCGACTCGCAGCTGCTCAACATCGGTGATGATGTCCACGACGTTGCCGGAATAGTCGGCGGGGATCGTTAATTGTACGGTCGTGGGGTCGGTGGCGCGGGCGGCGCGGGTGCCCATGAACGCGTTGATCGCCTGGGCAACCCGACGTGCCGTGGTGAAGTCAGGGTTGCGTAGGGCCAGTTTGACGTCTTTCATGGCGTTCAAAGAGAATGGGATTTCGCGCTCGACGATGCCGCCGTTGGCGATCCGTCCCGCCGTCGGGACACCCTTCACGACGCTTTGTCCTTGCCCCGAAGCAGAAAATCCGCCAATCGCCACTTGACCTTGGGCAACGGCATAGACTTCGCCGTCGGCACCAATCAGAGGTGTCACCAAAAGCGTCCCGCCTTGCAGGCTCTTCGCATCGCCCATGGCCGAAACCGTCACATCAATACGGCTGCCTTGACGTGCGAAGGGGGGCAATGTCGCGGTGACCATCACGGCGGCGATGTTGTCGGCGTCCACTTTGCCATCGCGGGTATTGATGCCCAGGCGTTCCAGCATCGCGATTAAACTTTCCTTGGTGAAAGTCATGTCATCGACGCTGTCGCCGGTGCCATTCAGGCCCACGGCAAGGCCATAGCCAATCAGGACGTTTTCACGCACACCTTCGACGCTGGCGATGTCCTTGATTCGCGAAGACGCAAAACCGTCCATGGGAGTCGCGGCGCAGATCACCATCGCAAGTGCCGCGACGTGTGTCGGTCGCGGCAGAAAAGCGCGGAGGGTGTTTTTGCAGTGTGTCCAAACGCCCATGGCCAAACCCATCATTGATAAAATCCGGAAAAATCCGGCAAAGACAACATTCCAGGCCTTCCCATGCGAATCCCATGCCATAGATTAATGCATTGTAATTCATTGTTTATTTTTGCCCCGAGTGGCCATAAGATGGGGTGTGGCGGCAATTCTGGCCCGATGATAGGAAAGAACTGCCGCCCAATGGTTTTGGGTGCCATGGGCGGCAAATATTGCCCATTTTGACGATTGAGAAATCCCGGTAAACTGTCTGCGCCGGATTCTGTCCGGCAAGGAACGGCAACGTTAAGGAAGTCCAAATGAAGGTCGGTGCCACAGGATCAACCAGCGCGTCCGGGCGCACGCGCAAGGGTGATGCGCGTCGCAAGGTCGACGGGGTCGGCTTTGCCGATATCCTGGATCAAACGATCGGCAGTATCGACGATAGTGCGGCGGTGGATGGTACGGTGTCGTTGAGTGGCGTGGAAGCGATTCTGGCGGCACAGGAAGTGGACCCGGATGGAGGGGAACGCGCACGTGTGCGGTTTGCTCAGCGCGGGGAAGATGTTCTTGATCTGTTGGAGGGGGTGCGCCTGGGCCTGTTATCCGGTGCGGTGCCGAAGGATGATCTGGCCGATTTGGCGCGTTTGGTGCGTTCTAAGCGAGAAGCGGGAATCGATCCTCGGCTCAGTGCAATTCTGGACGAGATCGAACTTCGTGCGGAGATCGAGATCGCCAAGTTGACGCGTGGGCTATAAGGGTATGGCAAGGTGTGATGGAGCGCACTCTTATCGTGACGGTTTTGTAAATCTCCCGCCTCGGGTGTGTGAATATGCACAGAACAGTTGCTCCGAAGAGTATCCATCCCTATATTGCCAGCCGCGAAGTTTCTGGCGCGAGCCCGGTCCCCGAAAAACGGGGAACGCCGGACTGGGGAGGATGAGGCAGGTATGACCATTATGTTGCCGCCGGATTATCGGCCGTCCGAGGACGAAGATTTCATGAATGAGCGGATGGTTGAGTATTTCCGCCGGAAGTTGTTGGATTGGCGTGCGGATTTGTTGCGCGAGTCCGAGGAAACCTTGGATCACTTACGTGAAGGGCCGGTGAATGAGGCGGATATTGCCGACCGTGCATCTTCTGAAACGGATCGTGCTCTTGAACTGAGAACTCGGGATCGGGCGCGTAAGTTGATCGCTAAGATCGATGATGCGTTGCAACGAGTCGAGGATGGTTCCTACGGGTACTGTCAGGAAACCAATGAACCGATTGGCATCCGTCGTTTGGAGGCCCGTCCCATCGCTGTTTTGTCTTTGGAAGCGCAGGAACGTCACGAACGTTTGGAACGAACCCACCGCGACGAATAAGTGGGAATACACGTTTCCTGATCAAGCAACGCCCCCGTCCATGTTGGATGGGGGCGTTTGTGTGTCCGGGTGTTTTTGTCTCGGGTTTACTTCTTTGCGCCGCCCTCAAGGAGGCCTTCCGCGATTTGCAGATTGGTGTTGATCATGGCTTCGACTTTTCCTGCCAAGCTGTCTTTCGAAAGGTCGAACGTAACCTTGGCGGTGTAGTTGGACAGTTGGGTTAAGTTGCTGCGGATGTCTTCGGGTAATTTGCAGTCATCCCGTGCAACCAGGGTTTTGATCGCAGTCCACAGGTTTAGATTTTCATCCAAAGCTGCGGCCAGGGCCGTTTGGTCGCCACTCTCCAGGGCTTGTGACAGAGCCACCGCCGCTTTGGTGAGGGCGAAGGCATCTTCTTCGAAAGTCGAAGCCAGTTTTTCTTCCGTCGTCATGGCATGTCTCCCATTGATGCGCCCACCACTTTCCTGGGCGGACTGATCACAACGCCCGAACTCCTTCGCCGTTCGGGCGTTTCAAGGAGGCGGCGTAGACTACCCTACATTCTGTTCCGATTACTCTATACCAGAATTGCATGAGCTACTCTGCAAGTTTCGCGTGAATAAGGTTAACGAATGGAAAATGCGGGCAAAAAAAGGGCCCGGCAGAACCGGGCCCATGCGGCAGACGGGAAAGCCGCTTAGAAGGGAAGAATGACATCCAAAAGCTGTGATCCGTAACGTGGTGTCTGCATGTCGCTGATGGTGCCGCGTCCGCCATAGGCAACCCGCAATTCGGCGATGTCGCTGGAAGCGATGGTGTTGGTGGAGCCAATGTCTTCGCGCCGGATTACGCCAGAAACCTGAAGCTGTCGAAGCTCGGCGTTGACGCGCACCTCTTGGCTGCCAGCGATCACGAGGTTGCCGTTGGGGAGAACTTGCACGACCACGGCGGCCACCGAAATATTGATGGTCTCTTGGCGGGCGATGGAGCCGGTGCCTGTGTGCTCACGGGAACTGGCAACGCCAGCCAGATTTGCGGGATCGACGGTGCTTGGTAAGACCTTAGTGATGCTGTTTTCCAAGCCAAGGAGGCTGGTGATCCCCATACTGTCGCCGTCGCCGCCTCGGCCTTGGCTGGTGGTGTTGGACAGGGATGCCTTGTCGGTGATGGATACCGAAACGGTCAGGATATCGCCGACCTTAGCGGCACGTTGATCCTTAAAGAAAGCGCGTGCTCCGGGGCGCCAAAGCGAGTTGGCCATGGGGCGCGGGGTTTCCGCGTCCGGCATTGGCATGGTCACCGGGCGATAACCGTTCTTCTCCGTCGGGTTGGATATCTCGCTGAGCTTCGGCCCTTCGCCGATTTCGGACAAACGGGTCAGGGTGTTGCATCCTGACAGCAGTAGAGCCGTGAAGGATAGCGCTGCGAACCGCCGGAAGGTTTGGGACATGTTGCGTGTCATGACGAAATCTCCTCCCTTTTAGCGCAGAGCGGTTTGGGTGATGACATCAACCACCACTTGATTGGGTTGGACGATCTTGGCCATCAAGGTGCGGTTGCTTTTGGTGTTCAAAACGCGGATCACGTCGCCTTGGCCGCCAGCATCCAGGGCCTTGCCCTTTGCCGTCAGATTCATGGTCTTTAGGGCGTAGTAAATCACCACCATATCGCCACGATCCACCAGGACCGGGTTTCGCACCTGATTGGTTTTGATCGGTGCGCCGTCTTTGATCTGGCGTCGCGCTTGTTTGCCAATCAGGGAGAAGGCATCAGTAATCGCGCCGTCACGCACCAAGTTGGAACGCAGGCTGACGTAAGTCACGTTATCGGGTTGAATGATTTCGCCACGGTCAATGGTGGAGGTCAAGACGGGGACGCGCTCAGTCGCGAAGGCACGCCCGCTGACGGGCATTTGCTGGGTGAAGACGACGCGTCCATCCGCTGTTGCCGTGACATCAACCATGGCTGAGAAGATATGGGTGCGGGCGTCGTATTGCACCTGTCCAACATCCAGTGTTGGTGTGGCCTCCGCCGGTAAAGTCATGGCGAGAGATGCCGAGGTTGCTCGAATTTCCGCATCCTTGGGGGCCCCAATCGCTTCCAGAGCGGGGCGCAGCTCAGCAAGAATTTCCGCGTGGGAAAGGGTGATGCTGTCGCGCTTGACGATGACGCGGATATCGCGAGACATCGGCTTCCAATCCAGACCGTAAAGACGGGCGATGCGGGACAGGAGAGTTGCATCCAGAATGCTACGTTCACCGGGGGCTGGTGCTGCCAGAATAGCACGATCCCCACGAGGAATGGGGCCGTTGAAGATGTCGCTGATGCGAACCACCGTGCCGCGTACCGAGATTGTGGGATTGATGGTGTTGCCTTTGATTTCGGCCTCGTCGTAGGTGGAGGCAACTTGTATGGTGTCGGCGCGGGCTGGCACAGCAAGGCCGGATGCGATGCCTGTCAGCACGAGGATCGTTCCTAAAAACCAAGCTGTAAGTTTCATTTTTCGTCTCCTGAGCCGGTTCGTCCGTTCCCTTAAACGTAAAGGACGTCGCCTCGGTTAGCCCTTCATGTTGCTGATGGTGGCCAGCATGTCGTCGGACGTCTGCACGACTTTGGAGTTCATCTCGTACGCACGCTGTGCACTGATCAGGTCAGTGATTTCGGTGACGACATTGACGTTCGAAGTCTCCAGGTAGCCTTGCAAAATCGATCCAAACCCGGTGGCGTCCGGGGTGCCGGAGGTCGGTGTGCCAGAGGCCGGGGTTTCCAAGAACAGATTATCGCCGATGGCTTCCATGCCGGCTTCGTTGATGAAGGTGGAAATCTGCAAGGTGCCGACGTTGGTTTGCGTGGTTTGTCCATCAATCTTCACCCACACCTCGCCTGAGGCGTTGATGGTGATGGATGTGGCATTGGTGGGGATGGTCACGCCGGGTTGCACGGTGTAGCCGTCGTTGGTGACAAGTTCACCGGTGGAGCTCATCTGAAACGATCCGGCACGGGTATAGGCGGTGTCGCCGGATGGCAAGGTAATCTGAAAATAGCCTTTACCCTCAATTGCTAAGTCCAGCGTGTTGTCGGTGCTGGTCATGCTGCCCTGCTCGGTAATGCGATAAACCGCAGCGGTGCGGACGCCCAAACCCAACTGCACGCCGGCGGGAACGATGGTTCCGGCATCTGAGGTGGCTGCACCTTGCCGTTTCATGTTTTGGTACAGCAGGTCATTGAACTCGGCGCGACGACGGGTGTACGCGGTGGTGTTCATGTTGGCAATGTTGTTCGAGATGACCTCGACATTGGTCTGCTGGGCCTGCATTCCGGTTGCTGCAATGCTGAGAGCGCGCATTGTGTGGGTCCTTTCCGTTCAAACCGTCAGAATTGCTTGGCGTACGCGTCGATGGCGTTGCTCAGGCGTTCATGTTCGGTGTCGATCATTTTCTGGGCGGACTCGTAGGCGCGCTGCACGCTAATCATCCGTGTGATTTCCGTGATCGGGTTAACGTTGGAGCC
>JAFGWD010000064.1 GCA_016937315.1 Rhodospirillaceae bacterium | reverse complement strand
TTCCGGGCCAATCCATGTGGATGTCGCCGCAATACGTCGTTTGTCATCCCCTGCGACAAAAACCGGAGCCTCGGTTTTGCCCTCCCGCAGCATGCGCGTCAACTGTGCCCGCCCCGGATCACTTCCGGCAAGGCCATCGGCATGGCGTGCTATCGGATCGGAGGCCGCCAACAACGACAAGCCGTCGTCAAACACGTAAATGCGGGCATTCGGGGAAACCTTGAGAGATGAAATATAGCGGGACAAACCCGACAACGTCACATCCACACCAAACACTGCGCCGCCACCAGGAATCACACGAGACGCCGTCATCCCCAACGTCATCGAAGAATTAAAGACATAGGCCCGTGACAGAACGGCACCGTGCCCCATCACCGCATCCTGAAACCATGGCCGTTCACGGGGATCATAATCGACCTCTGCGGCAACCCGACGCGCCACCACGCCACCTGTGTCTTTCAAATACACCCAATCTTGCCGTCGCACGCCGTTCTCAACTGAAATCGTTCGTCCTACAAACGCCGTCCCGGCGGGGGCACGTAAGCGTTCCGCAATGCGGGCTTCCCCACGCAAAGCAATCAACTGGAAAAAACCACCATCAGCACGCCCGACGAAAACCGAATAAACCGAGGCATCAACCCGCAGCATGCGCGACATCGTGACAAAAGCCGGATGCTCCAGAGCATCACGGGATGGCGGACGACCAACATCCCGTAATGACGCCCCCAATTCGGCAATGGTCAATGTCGAGGACATCAAGGCATCGATTTGCCCATGAGTCTGCATCACGACATCAGAAAACGCCGTTGACGCCGCCTTGCGTGCTGTGTTGGAGCTCATCCGAAACGTAATCGCGGTGATTGCGACGCAGACCGTCACAACCGCCACGGAGACCAGAATAATCAGACTGACACGGAGACTTAAACGCCGTTGCATGCGCGTCAATTCCCCCGATCATGGCACGAGAAACCGATTCCAGCGCACCGGGTTTCCGCCTCCTTTCGCATATGGGGCGATATTCCAAAGGAACAAGGAACAACGCCCAAAAGCATATTCACCCTACGCCACACCACGTCACATGGTGCGCGGCGAACAGGGCGGTGTGTCGGTTTCCAGACGAGTCAGACTGTCCGCAATGGCATCCGCCAAACGACGGCTCGCATCACCCAGCCCCGCTGCAGCGGCATCTGCGGCGGTCCCCGCAATCGGCACCTGGAATGCCACACGACATGCCGCAACCGCACCGTGCGGCAACCGCCGAAGAGTCCAGGTGGCTTCCACTGTTGCCAGACCATTCGGGACCGCATCAAAACGTTCAACACGCACCGCCAAGCGATACTGCGGCAGCGTCAAGGTCGGCAACGGTGCCGCATAAACATCAACGGCACGCGCCCGCCGCCACAAGGCCTCATCGACAACCGCACGCATTTCCTCGGCCAGAGACCCCGCCCAACGCTCCGCTTGATACACCGACAAGCGTCCATCCGCCGTCTCCAAGACGAGAGCGGAACGGTCTGCTCGTCCCGGCAAAACCACCGGTAAGACCTCGACCAAACGCGCCGCGCCGCCACCATCGGCAGGGGGCGCCGGACGGCTTAAGGTGTGATACCGCACATCGGGAGACGTCCCACAGGCGGAAACCCCGAACGCCAAGACAACACACGTCAACACGCGACGAAACATCATGGGGAGGTCTCCTTTTTCCCGCGCAACAGGGATTCGGGACGTTGATCCAAGCCATCGGCCAAGCTGGTCAGTGCCCGCGCCGCATCGGTCAAAGCCCGCAGAGCCGCACGCGTATCCTGCTGCATCGGAGCATCCCCGGCCAGTGTTTGTGTGATGGTCTTCAAAGCCTCCCGCATCTCGGGGAGAATGTCTTTTTGTGCCGTTGTCGACAGGCTGTCCAAATGTTTCAGCGTCGCATTCACGCGAACCAGTGCCGTCTGCACCTCGGTTCCAATGGCATCAAAGGGAATGGCATTAACCTTCTTCACGATGGCACGCACCTGCTGCTGGATTTCTTCCATTTCACCAGGCATAGCAGGCAACTCTGGCAAATCCCCCTCGGCGGCACGCAAGCGTGCGGGCGGCGCATCGGCGAAGAAATCCAAAGCCACATACACTTGTCCCGTCAACAAACTGCCCGTACGCAATTGTGCCCGCAGCCCTCGCCGTACGAGATCAGCGGCGCGGTGGCGCGGATCACCCACCAACGGAGCCATGCCATGCAGGCGATCTGGATAAACCACCATCACCACCGGAGCATTATAGGTATCGGTCTTGGTGTCGTAGGCTATTCGTATGGATTGAACATAACCAATGCGAACCCCCCGGAAATCCACCGCCGCACCAACTGCTAAGCCGCGCACAGAACCGGAAAAGCGGACAACAATGGTAATGGGATCACCATCCGGAGCTTTCAGCGCGTCATCGCGATCACCACTCAGTCCAAAGGTCGTCCCTTCAGCCGCGATTTCGGTCGCTCCAGACGGGGTTTCAAAGGCCACCCCCCCCATCAGAATGCTAGCGACGGATTGCGTCTGCAATTTAATACCACTGCTATCCAAACGCAGGTCGAGACCACTGGCATGCCAAAACCGAGTGTCCGGCGTGACGAAATCATCATAGGGCGACTTCACGAACACTCCCAAGGCAATCTGCTGACCATCCATCTCCAGCTTGAAGCTTTCGACATGGCCAACCTGAATACGGCGGAAGAACACCGGTGACCCAACATCCAAAGACCCAATGTCCTTGGCCCGCAGGACAAAGCGCCTTCCCGGCGCATCAGGGGACACCACCGGCGGCTCCTCCAGACCTGTGAAAGCATCGCGGCTTTCTTCGGATTGCCCCCCATCGACCCCGATATACGCACCAGACAGCAAAGTCCCCAGACCTGAAATGCCAGACCCGGCCAAACGCGGACGCACCACCCAAAAACGGCTGTCGGCCGAGGCAAAAGCCTCCGCCTGCTTGTCCAAATCAATCTCTGCAATCACCCCTTTGCGATCCTCAGACAAACGCAACGCTGTCACCGCTCCGATATCAACGTTCCTGAACTTTACCTTGGTTTTTCCTGGCTCTATACCTTCGGCCGTGGCGAAGCTAACAAAGATTGTCGGGCCTTTCTGGCGCACCGCCTGCACCACCAAAGACAAACCGATCAGCGCCGCAACCAACGGCACGATCCAAACCAAGGACGGCAACCAGCGCGGCGAAGCGGTCACAGCGGGGTCGGGATAGGGCGAATCAGTCATGTTTGTCCTCAGCATCCCACAAAAGCCGCGGGTCAAAGCCATGCGCGGCTAAAATCGTCAACACCACCACCGCGCCAAAGGCCGTCGCCCCCGAAGCCGCATCAATCACCACAAGGCTGCCCAAACGGACCAAACCAACCATCAAGGCAACCACGAAGACATCGACCATCGACCACCGCCCCACAAACTCGACAAGGCGATAAAGCACCGTGCGGCGGCGTTTCCCGTGCGAAGAACCGCGCTGCACCGTCAACGCCAACATCGCCATCGAGGCCAGCTTGGCCAGCGGGATGAAAATACTGACGACGAAAATCAAGACCGCTAGATCCGGGGAACCTGAGGTCCAAAAATACACGATACCGCTCATAATGGTATCGGCCTCCACCCCCATGGGTGACGTAGTCCGCATGATCGGCAACATATTGGCAGGAACATAGAGAATTGCTGCCGCAATCAGCAACGCCCAGGTGCGGGACAGACTGTCGGGTTTACGTACATGCAGTCGCGCACCACAGCGTGAACACCGCACCACGTCGCCGCAGACCAAACCACACACATGGCACGGCACCAAACGTGAGCCATTCTCGGAAGGCGACACATCGCGTACGGGAACATCATCCCACAACTCGCGCAAGTCAAAGGTCACAATGGCCGTCAGTAACACCGCCAGACAGGCAAATCCCCACAACGCGACACCGGGGCGGACGTCCGCCATGTGGGACAATTTGACCAGGGCGACCAAAACCCCCACCAAAAACACCTCAACCATGCCCCATGGCCGCACCACTTGAATGCCGCGCAACAGCAGGGCAACACTGCGCGATGCGGGGCGGAAACGCAGGATCAACAGAACGCCAGCTAAGGCACACAGCTCAAGGGCCGGAAACGCCAACGTGGTCACGAAGGCAAGCGCCGCAACCCCTTCTTGACCCTCCCGCCACAACACGAGAATGCTGCCCAACAGAGTCGCGCTGTTGGACACCCCTTGTGTTTGCAGATAGACAATCGGGGTGGTATTGGCAATCACCAGAACGATCAAGGCCGCTGCCACCAGGGCCAGCAGATGATCCCGCGTCAACCGGGCCCCACGATACAGCACCCGACCGCACCGGCAGCATCGCGCCTTTTCTCCTGGTGCCACTTTGCATCGCTGGTACAGAGCACCGCAATCTAGGCAGGCGGTCAGAAACGTTGATTCATGGGCAGACATTGCAAACCTTTCACAACCCCATCGAAAGTGGCGTGCATCCGCCTCCGCGGCAAGTATGAACTGTGTGGCAATCACAATCCGTGAAGGTCTTCACCAAACCAGACTCTGGCAGACGGTCCCGGCAACATGCTATAGGGGCCAAACACGACTGAAACGGAAAAGGACGCCCCACGATGAGCGAAGACGGCGCGTTGGTGCTTTTGTCTGGGGGACAAGACTCGGCCACCTGTTTGGCTTGGGCCTTAACGCACTTCACCCACGTTGAAACCGTGGGATTCGATTACCACCAACGCCATCGCGTCGAACTGGACGTGCGGCTAGAATTTTTGTCGCTTTTGTGCGCCGTGTTCCCGGATTGGGCATCGCGCCTGGGCGACGACCGGATTCTGGATGCAAGCGCACTGACTGCTATTGGACAAACCGCGATGACACAGGATATGGCGATTGAGATAGGCGAAAACGGCTTGCCCAATACCTTCGTCCCTGGTCGCAACATTCTGTTCTTGACCCTGGCCGCTGCACTGGCGTACCGCCGGGGATTGCGACACATCATCACCGGGGTTTGCGAAACCGACTATTCCGGCTATCCCGATTGCCGTGACGACACCATCAAAGCCCTGCAAGTGGCACTAAACCTGGGCATGGAAAGCCGTTTTGTCTTGCACACCCCCTTGATGCGTATCGATAAAGCAGCGACCTGGCAACTGGCCCAAGATTTGGGCGGGCAAGATCTGGTCGATATGATCCGCGACCACACCCACAGCTGTTATATTGGCGATCACGTCACACACCATGACTGGGGCTTCGGCTGCGGCCAATGCCCCGCGTGTCACTTGCGGGCCGATGGTTGGCGGCGTTGGACCAAAGCATGACATATGCGGTCAAGGAAATCTTCCACACGCTACAAGGCGAAGGCGCGATGAGCGGCCGATCCGCCGTATTCTGCCGTTTCTCCGGTTGCAATTTGTGGAGTGGACGTGACGCGGACCGGGACACTGCGGTCTGTCGCTTTTGCGATACCGATTTCATCGGCACCGATGGCCCCGGCGGCGGCGTCTTCTCCTCTGCCACGAGATTGGCCGAGGCCATAGCCACCTGCTGGCGCTCCATCGTCCCGGATGACGACGGGGCACAACCCTATGTCGTTTGCACTGGCGGCGAACCCTTACTGCAACTGGACGCCACACTGATCGATGCTCTGCACGCCAATGGCTTTGCCGTGGCCGTGGAAACCAACGGCAGCCGCATCGCTCCCCCTGGACTCGACTGGATCTGCGTCAGTCCGAAGGCTTCCGCACCTCTGCGGCAAACCTCCGGCGATGAAATCAAGGTGGTTTGGCCGCAACCCGGTTTGGACCTTACCGCATTGCGAAACCTCAACTTTTCTCACTTTTTCCTGCAGCCCATGGATGGGCCAAACGCGGCCCAATCCCTGGCCGCTTGCATTGCCTATTGTCGCACTCATCCGCACTGGCGATTATCTCTTCAAACTCACAAACTGGCCGGTATCCCATGAGCCGTTTTCAAGTCACCCGTCGCATCGG
>JAFGWD010000063.1 GCA_016937315.1 Rhodospirillaceae bacterium | reverse complement strand
GACCACCCCTGACTTCGCTGCACATTGGGCTGCCCAGTGTGGTCTTCGACCTGTCCTCATACTGGGACCGTCATTACCAGGGGCGCACGTTCTATCACGAGCGCGAGCGCTATCGCAAAAGCCCACACCCCCATAAAGCGCAGGCGCCGCATCACAAGCAATCCACGCCGCAACCCCGGCCTCATAAGCAAGAGCAACCCCGGCACATACCCGCGCCACAGAAACACAACACCCACACAACATGCGGCAACCACGGCTCACGGCCTTGCCGCAGCGGCACCTTCGGTGCACCCTAGCCCTTTGCCGCGCCGTCGCCACCTGTCAGTTCGTACATACCGCGCTGTCCCACAATGGGGCGGAATTTATCCGAAATCCCCAAAACAGTCTCCGCGCCGCCCAGGTACAAAAAGCCATCCGGGGACATAATCTTAGACACATCACCCAAGACTTTACCCTTGGTTTCCTGATCAAAATAAATCAAGACGTTGCGGCAGAACACGACATCGAACGTCCCCAACGTGCTTCGCACATCGGTCAGCAGGTTCAAAGGCCGGTATTGCACCATGGCACGCAACCGGGCGTCGATTTGCCACATTTCATCTTTTTTCTGGAAATATTTGACCAACAACTGGATCGGCATACCCCGTTGCACTTCAAATTGGGAATAAAGTCCGGCTTTAGCCTTTTCCAGAATCTCCGTGGATAAATCCGTCGCAATAATATCGACGCGCCATCCCGAAAGCCGCGCCTCCATCTCTTTCAAGATAATCGCGAGAGAATAGGGTTCTTGGCCACTGGAACACGCCGCGCACCAAATACGGATTTGCTTCCTGTCCTTACGCGCCGCCAAAAGCGAGGGCAAAACCCGCTCACGAAACTGGTCAAATGGTTTGTTATCACGGAAGAAAAAAGACTCATTGGTGGTCATCGCCTCGGTCACGTCCTTGACCAAGACAGGATCCATGCGGCGAATGGCCGCAACCAATTCGTCCAACCCCTTCATGCCGCGCCGGCGCGCGACAGGCATCAACCGGCTCTCAAGGAGATAAGACTTGTCCTTCGAAAGGACCAAGCCTGACCGTTCCTTCAAGAGTTTCGCCACAAAATCGAAATCTTCCGGTTTCATATTTTACTGCCTCGCCGCCACTTTCTTGATGTAGGCACCGATTTCCTGCACCGGCAAAACCGCCGAGCAAATCCCGGACTGAGCCGCTGCACCAGGCATGCCCCAGACCACCGAGGTCTCTTCATCCTGTGCAACCACACTACCACCTGCTTCGACAATCACCGCACCGCCCTTTGCGCCATCAGACCCCATACCGGTCAGCACAACAGCCAAGGCACGACGACCAAAGACTTTGGCGACGGAACGAAACATTGGATCGACAGACGGCTTACAGAAATTCTCCGGAGGGCCGTCAATGACACGAATAACCTGTTCCGCACCTTTGGCTTCCACCAGCATGTGAAACCCGCCCGGAGCAACATAAACCATGCCGCCACGCAAAGGTTCACCATCTTTTCCTTCCTTGGCCGGCCACCCCGTCACGCGGGTAATATGTTCGGCCAAGATCGTTGTGAAGGTCGCAGGCATGTGCTGCGTAATAATGATCGGCTGTTTGGGCGGCATTCCCTGATGTAAGTCCCCCAGCACCTTGAACAGGGCCTGCGGGCCTCCGGTCGAACTGCCAATGGCGATAATATCGGGAAATTCGATTTTCTGCTGCCGCAGCGTAATCGGCTTCGTCGGGCTCAGAAGCGACGCACGCGTTCCGCCCACGCCGGGGACCGGCGCACCAGGGCGCTGAAACGGCACACGCTGCGATGGGGCACCAACGCCAGGGCGCGGCGTGACGGCGGGTGCCGCACGGCGCTGACCACTCCGGCGCATAGCGGCACCCAGTGCCACCACCTTTTCCAGAAGTTCCTTCTTAAAGTCCACTCCCCCGGATAACTCACGAGTGGCGGTGGGCTTGGGGATATAATCAACCGCGCCCAACTCTAAGGCACGCAAAGAAATATCGGCATTGGCCAGCGTCAACGTCGAGGCCATGATGACCTTCAAATCCGGACGCTTTTTTAACATCAACGGCAATGCGGTCATGCCGTCCATCACCGGCATTTCGATGTCCAGCAAAACGACTTCGATATCGTAGCGATCCAGCGCCTTAACCGCAGCTTCCCCATTGGGAACCGACGTCACCACCTGCACGTCCGCTGCATCCTCAAGCATGCGCGTGATCAACCCACGGACCACTGCGGAATCATCAACAACCATAACCCGAATCGGGTCGGTCCCACGCGCACTGATCAACGACGAACCACCTTCGGACAACCGCTTCCTCCCCACAATACCACAAAAGAATTTGCCTGAGACACACGTCCCCTCGACAAATGATCACACTTTATCAAGCCTTTGGACTGAGCAGACCGACTTGTTCAAATTTCGCCTGAATAATTTCGCCATCAAATGGCTTCATTATGTATTCACTGGCACCAGCAGAAATCGCCTGCTGGATGTGATGAATATCATTCTCTGTTGTGCAGAACACCACCACCGGTTTATCGCCGCCCGGCAACTTGCGTAGACCGATCAAAAACTCAATACCGTTCATCACTGGCATATTCCAGTCGAGCAAGACGGCTTCTGGCATAGCCTCTTTACAAATATCCAAAGCCTTCGCACCATCCTCGGCCTCAGACGTCGCAAACCCGAGTTCCTGCAGGATTTTCCGGGCTACCATGCGGATCACTTTAGAATCATCGACAATCAGGCAGGTCTTCATTGCACGTCATCCCGACCTATAAGAACACAACCAAAAAGAACACACGAAAGCAGGAACTGCACGTCTGATGGTACCATACCAATCAAGGAAGTCGTGGCAAAAAACCACTGAGCAACGCACCTTCCTGCCAGCACGAAACAACAGCAACCATTTCGTGCGCTTTTTGGGTTAGACCATCCGCAAGCGCCAACATATCACGCCTCGCTCTCCGCCGAGGCCCGCCCCACCAGAGCCTTCAAGACCTGCATCACCGCTTCCCGATCAAACTTCACAACATAGTCGTCAAAGCCGACCTCACGTCCTAGTTCAAAGTCCTTGGTCGATGCATGAGATGACAAGGCGATCAGAGGTGTTGTCCCCCAACGCGCATCAGCACGCGCCGCACGGGCAAACGCAAAACCATCCATTCCAGTCATTTCGATGTCAGAGATAATCGCGTCAAACGTCTCGCCCTTATCACGCAAAGCCAAAGCCTTTTCCGCACTCTCCACCGGAGTCACGCTATAGCCATTCACCGACAACAACGGAGTCAGCAGATTGCGGAAGAACGAGCTGTCATCAATGAACAGAACCCGCCAGCCGGTGCTGGGACCATCTTCGGAAAAGGCCTTGGATTCCTCGCGCCCGAACCAATCGCCAAACGCCTTGGTCAGGTAGAAGCCCGTATCAATAACCTCGGTGGCCTTACCATTGATCACCGCCGTCCCGATCAAACCAGGCTGTTCCACCTGGAGTTCCATTTTCAGGCGATCTTCGACGATATCGACGATCTCCTCCACCACAAGCCCCATAGAGCGATCCCGATCCGTAAACACCAGAACAGGCTGACGTCCTTCCTTGACAATATGGAAGTCGTCGGTCACCCCGATCAAAGGCATCAACTGCCCTCGATACTGCACCACAGGGGTTCCGTGGGTATATTCGATGGTGGTAGCCTCGATTTCCTCCAGGCGTGCGACAAGCGCCAACGGCACAGCTTTCAGATCTTCGGAGCCGGAGCGGAAGATCAACAACGAGATCCGGTCTTCCGAGGTCGCCGCAGCAGCAGCCCGTGCCGCTTCTTCCTTGGCGTGATCACCACCCATAGCAACTTCGCCAGTCGCCGACGCAATGCCATTGGGATCCAGAATCATGATGACACTGCCATCGCCAAGAATGGTATTGCCCGAAAACATCGAAATGTGGCGTAGGATCGGTGCCACCGGCTTGACGACAATTTCCTCAGTGTCGAACACGCGATCCACAATAATGCCGAAGGTGTAGGTCCCAACCTGAGACACGACGATGAAGATTTCTTCATCATCCTCCCGCACCTCTGTGACTTTTGCCTCACCACCCAACCGCAAAAGATCGGACAAGTTGACCAACGGCAACAAACGATCCCGCAAACGCAGAACCGGAGCCTGATTGATATTTTCGATCTGATGCTCAGAATTGGGAGTCACACGAACCAGTTCGACCACCGAGATTTGCGGGATGGCAAAGCGTTCGGTGGCACATTCGACGATCAGAGCAGAAACAATGGCCAAGGTCAGCGGAATCTTGATAACGAAGGTCGTGCCGCGCCCTTTCGCGGTTTTCAGTTCGATCGTCCCACCAATTTTTTCGATGTTGGTCCGCACCACATCCATACCAACGCCGCGACCAGACACTGACGTCACCTGTGCCGCCGTGGAGAACCCGGCACGGAAGATGAACTGGCTGACTTGCTGATCCGACATACTGTCGAGTTCCGCATCCGAGGCCAAACCATTTTCTAGAACCTTTTGGCGGATACGCTGGACATCCAGGCCTCGCCCGTCATCGGCGATTTCGATGATGATATGCCCGCCCTCGTGATAGGCGTTCAAGGTAATGACACCCGTCTCGGGTTTGCTCGCCGCCAAGCGATCAACAGGCATCTCCAAACCATGATCGGCAGAATTACGCACCATGTGGGTCAGCGGGTCCTTGATCAGTTCCAGAACCTGCCGATCCAGTTCGGTATCCGCACCATACATCTGGAGGTCGATCTTCTTTTTCGTTTCCAAGGCCAGATCACGCACGATACGCGGCAGCTTCGCCCAAGCATTACCAATCGGCTGCATTCTGGTCTTCATCACACCTTCCTGGAGATCGGTGGTGATGTGAGACAGACGCTGCAACGGTGCCGAGAATTCGGAATCGTCGTGCCCACGAACCATCTGCAAAAGCTGATTGCGCGTCAGAACCAGTTCCGACACCAAGGTCATTAGATTTTCCAAAAGATCAACGTTCACACGGATGGACTGTGCGGCAACCGCACTTTCCTTCGGTACCTCACCACTGACCATCGGAACCGGCGGCGGGGCCGTTGGCACCGCGACGGGCGCGGGCGGCGGCGGTTCAGGCTCTGCGGCAGCAGCGGCAGCGGCAGCTTCGGCAGCGGCTTCGGCGGCTAAATCACGAGCAATTTCCGCATCGGATGCCGCCTTCGCGCCGGCCGCTTGCGCGGCTGCGACCTCGGCCAAAAGATCCGCCGCAACGGGGAAACCTTCATCACTCAGCACCGGCCCAGAAAAGACCGGCGCGGCGGGAGCAACAGGAGCAGGCGCGACGACAGGAGCCTCCTGCCCTGACGCAACAACGTTGAGACGTTCGATCAGGTCTTTGTCATCACCCGGAGGTTCTTCTTCATGAGCCTCAATATACGCCAGTGTCTCTTTGATGCGGTCAATGGATTGTAAAATCAACGTCACAGAAGAAGGCGATACGCTCAGTTCACCGCCTCGAAACTTGCCCAACACATTTTCACCCGCGTGCGCCAAGCTTTCCAAACGTGGCAAACCAAGAAAGCCACACGTCCCCTTGATCGTGTGCACCAGCCGGAAGATGTTGGATAAAATGCCCGCGTCATTGGGATTGCGTTCGAGATTGACCAATTCGACATCAAGTGTAGCCAGACTTTCCGATGTTTCGGTCAGGAACTCACTCAGCAGATCGTCCATTATTTCTCTCCACACGCCCCAACAAGTCCCCACACAAACGGTGGGTCACGGCAAACACTTTGAGAAAAGGACAGAACGCCACATTCGTCCGTGCCCCCATCTCCAAAGACCTAGGCAGACAGTATGCCGTTACGGAGCTCTAATGAAAAGACTATTGTCGCAATCAGCATCATCCCCTCCCCCAGGAACAAGATCAACACCACACAAGTCACCATCCTGCCAAGCCCGTGAAAGAAGTCCGGCATCCCGCGCACGCGCCACCAGCAACGCGGCGGCAACGGCACGGGGGTCCGCATTGTCCGCGCCATCCAAGCCAGCACGCAGCACCTCGGAAAACGCCGCCCGACGACCCGAAACCCGCAGGCTCAGCCCCCCTGCCGTTACGGTCACCGCAAGCGTTCCGCCAAACGGCAGAGCCTCGACTCCCAAAAACACCAAAAGCAACGCGAAACGCCAGAACTCCGGGGAAGTCTCTGCATCATCTGGAAACGCCTCCAGCACAAACACCCGCGCTTTGTCCCCCAACTGCCCCAAATAGGCTTGCGCCGTATCACGCGCCACGACGGGCTTCAGCACCCGTGATGACGGAGCCCCAAAAACCGCACGAAAAAATTCCAGACGCGCCGTCAAAGCCCGTGCGCTTGCCCGCAAAAGCCCCAATGCCTCCGCCGCGAAGCCCTCAACGCCTTCCATCTCTAACAGCTCGACACCATTGACCAACGCTCCCGCCGGTCCCGCCAGATCATGGCAGAGACGGACCACCACCGACTCACCCCGCCGCGCCGCATCGGACACCATCTGCCCCCCCCTTGTGCCCGACCTTTGATTCATCATACGCGCCACGCCACCAGCCCGAAACGGCAATTTCTCTCGCCGCGCACAAGATATTGGGATGGAGAGTGGGTTCGTGATATGAAAAGCAAACACTGCGACAGCCGTGGACAGGTCGGTCTCGTCGTGGGCTTTCTGTTTGAACCTGGATCGCACTCGACTCATGTCCCTGACCGTCGCTCCGCCGCGCATAGCGTTCGTGGCCGCCGAAACCCCGAACGCCCAATTTGCTCGTCAGCGTCTTGCCAACCATTACGGCAGCGCACCACTGACCGATGCCACCGTCATCGTGGCCTTGGGCGGCGATGGCTTCATGCTGGAATGCCTACATCGCTTCATCGACCACCCCGCACCGATCTACGGTATGAATCGCGGCACCGTCGGCTTTCTTCTGAATGATTTCGACGAAACCGACCTGCCGGAAAGAATTGCCCGCGCCGTCATGGTCAGCCTGTCCCCCCTACGCATGGAGGCAACCACGGTGGCTGGCGAAACCATGCGTGCCCTGGCCATCAACGAAGTCTCTCTGTTACGCGAAACCCGCCAAACCGCACGACTCCGCATTCGCATTGATGGCCGCGTCCGCCTGGAAGAACTGGTCTGCGACGGTGTTCTGGTGTGCACCCCTGCGGGCAGCACCGCCTATAACCTCTCCGCCCATGGCCCTATTCTCCCCATGGATGCGAACGTTCTGGCGCTGACCCCAATCAGCGCCTTCCGACCTCGGCGCTGGCGCGGTGCCATTCTGCCGCACGCATCATCGGTGTCTTTCGAAGTCCTGGAACATGACAAGCGACCGGTCAGCGCGGTTGCCGATTACACCGAAGTCCGAGATATCGCCTCTGTGACCGTGCGCGAGGACCCTGTGGCCAAGCTGCGGATGTTATTTGACCGCGAGCACCACCTTGAGGAACGCATCCTCAAAGAGCAATTCACACCATGAGTGGGGCATTTTCCACACCCAATGGTTTTCTCAGAATCATCCGCCGCGAATCTCCCGCCTGGAGTGGTACCATCCTCCTCGGTGCGGCTGGAGGGTGGCTGTTCAACGCCATGAACTTACCCCTGGCGTGGATGCTCGGTGCCATCGCTGCGACGACCATCGCCGCGATTTCCCGCGTTCCGGTTCGCATTCCCCGCCGCATCGCTCCGGTGATGTTCTCCATCGTCGGCGTGCTTTTGGGCAGTACCTTTCCCCCGGACATTCTGGAACGTGCCGGACGGTGGACGATTTCTCTGGCAACCTTGCTGCCCTATGTCGTCCTTATCACTCTGGTGGTAGCCGCCTATTTCCGCTTGGTCACCACATTCAACCACCCCACTCGTTTTTTCTCCGCGTGCCCTGGCGGCTTGAATGAAATGATGATCATGGGCGGAGCCAAGGGCGGAGATGAAGCCGCAATCGCACTGATCCACGGCATGCGTATCCTTACTGTCGTTTATGTCTTGCCATTGTCTTTCCAGTATATGGGAGGGGCAGATACCACCGCAGCACGCGCCGCAACACGTTTCACCGCACTACCGGACGCGATGTCCTGGGCGACCATCGCCGCCTGCGCCATCCTCGGCGCGTGGGGCGGACGTCGATTGAAAATTCCGGCGGGAATCCTGATCGGCCCCATGGCCCTATCCGCAGCCGTTCACCTGTCTGGATGGAGTAACGCACGACCACCGGACGCCCTGATCCACACGGCACAGGTGGTGATTGGCTGCGGCATTGGCAGCCGCTTTCTCGGCACCGCACCCCGCGCATTTCTACGCGCCGTCCTGGTGTCCTTAGGTTCGACGATCGTGATGTTGGGGATCGGCGCAGGCTTCGCTCTGGTCCTGCAACCCTTGACCGGAGCCTCCTTTGCCGCCTTGATTCTGGCCTATTCGCCAGGGGGAATCACGGAAATGAGCCTTGTCGCAATTGCCTTGGGGATTGACCCTCTTTTCGTCTCCACCCACCACTTGGGGCGTATTCTCATGGTGCTTTCGGTAACCCCATTGCTGTTCCGCTGGCTGCCTGGGCCACACACCAAACCCCCAACAGAATAACCGGCATCATACGCCCCAAACAAAGGCAGGAATGGCCCCGATCGGTTCCTGCCCGTGCCGTGCAACCAACGTGCGTACCGCATGGATGTTGGGAGATTCGCCGTGAACCGTTCCCAGTTTGAGCGCATTGACACCGCCCGCGCACAACACCGCGTCGATCCCCGCCGCACAGCATCCCGCGATATCGGTATCCAGTCCATCCCCAATCCCAACGATGCGAGCCTTCTTATCAACTCCAACCAAAGCCAATGCCTCGTGATAAACCGCCGCATCGGGTTTGCCGACAAATGTCGCTGCACCGCCTATCGCGGCATAAAGGTCCGCAATATTACCCGCACACACCACATTCTTACCGGCCCGGATCACGCCACGGTCAGGATTGGCGCAAATCATCGGCACACGGGTTTCCGCTATCCGCTCCACCAAAGACTTATACGCGGCAAGAGAATCATCGAAATCAAAGGGGCCACAGGCCAGAACGAAATCCGCATCGGCCGGGTCATCGACAGATATGTAATCCAACCCAGCATAAAGATCGCGGTCTTTGTCTTGCCCAACAAAAAACAACCGCCTCCCCAGATCAGAAAAAACCGCGTTCTGCCGCGCCTGCAACCTGTGCCGAGTCGCCTCACCTGAAGAATAAATCGCGTCATAAGATTGACGCGGCAGCCCCATCTCGGTCATCACCGCAACCAGGGCCTCGACACGACGCGGCGCATTGGACAACAACACAATGCGTTTGCCTGACGCTTTCAAGCGGCTCAGCGTCTCCGCCGCCTCGGCATACGCAGACACCCCATCATGCAGGACTCCCCACAAGTCGAGGATGAAGACGTCATACTGATCGACAAACGCGGAAATTCCACGCCAAACCGGAAACGCAAAACTCACGATACCGTGCCTCTCACATCCGGCTGATCAGCACCCACCGCGTCAGCCACATGGGTGAAACCATCGGCCTTTAAGCATTCGGCCAATTCCCGAACCACCTTCGCCCCAACCCCCGGGCCATCATAAACCATGGCGGAATACAACTGCACCAAGGACGCCCCGGCCCGAATCTTGGCGTAGGCATCGGCGCCGGTTTCAACCCCACCCACCCCAATCAAGGGCAACCGCCCTTGCGTCAAGCGATACATCGCCGCCAATACGGACGTGGACGCGGCCATCAGCGGGGCACCGGACAACCCGCCCTGCTCACCCCGCAAAGCACTTTCCAAGCCATCACGTGCCCAAGTGGTGTTGGTGACGATCAGACCATCGACACCGGTTTCTCCCTCGCCAACATCCAAATCCGCGCCCAAGGCTACGGCGGCAATATCGGCCAGGTCCTCGGGCGTCAAATCCGGCGCAATTTTCAGCAAAAGCGGCGGACGACGCCCCCCAGCCTTAGCAATATCGGCCAGAACATCCCGCACACCCGACAATATCTCCACCAACGGGGCCCGCGATTGCAGCGCACGCAAGCCAGGCGTATTGGGAGACGACACATTCACCGCCAGATAATCCGCAAAGGGTGCCAGGGTGCGTGCGCCCTTGACATAATCGTCCACGGCACATTCCGTGTCCTTATTCTTCCCCAAATTGACACCAACGATTCCTCGGCGCGACCGCGCCGCCAGACGGGCCGCCATGGCATCCATGCCGCGATTATTAAAGCCCATGCGATTGATCACCGCACGATCCTCGACCAATCGGAAAAGACGCGGCTTGGGATTCCCCGGCTGCGGACGCGGTGTCACCGAGCCAACCTCGACATGCCCAAAACCCTGGGCCAACATGGCATCGGCGACCAAGGCATCCTTATCAAAGCCTGCCGCCAACCCCACCGGATTGGGAAAGTTGATATCGAACACACGGGTGGCCAGAACAGCATCCGTGGATTTGCAGGGCAACGGCATCAGACCGGAACGCAAGGCAAGAATAGCGAACGTATGACCAAGTTCTGGGTCAAAACGCAGGATTAAAGGTTTGATCAGGGGATACAGGTCCATCCCTCGGCCTCCGTCAGTTGCATGCCACCCGTCAGAAAAACAAACGTACGATCTGGCACATTCCGCCACGCCACCACAGCCGATAGAGGCAACCGCCCATACAGATGCGGAAACAGAGCACCATTTCGGCTTTCTTCCCAACGCAGCGACTCACGCAAAGGCGCCGCTAGAATCGCCATCAAGACCAGCGTTCCTTCGGCTGGGTAATGCCGCTTGGCCGTCGCGGCAACTTGCTCCGCCATGGAAAAGTGCAAGAAGCCGTCGCGGTGATCTCCCGCATTTCCAGGAAAGTCTCCCGTCGCGCGAAAAGCCGCCCATTCAGGCTCCGTGCAAAGTCGAAATATCCAATTCGTCATCATGGCGGCGACACTACCCGCTTTCGCGCTCCCCCTCAAGTCGCGGCATTTTTTTTGCAACCATAACGATTTCGCATTGCATTACGAAAACGCGGCATTGGCGATTCTCAAACCTTGGACCTCCAAGGACATCCGAACCGCACCAAAAGACCAACTGAATCACATGGTTATTTGAAATCCGCAGAAATACGCCGTTCTGGCACGGCGGTTGCTCCTCTCCAAAGCAGGAACGAAGAACCGGAATACATAAAAACAAACAGCGGGAGGTTAGACATGGTTACCATACGCCCAATCCCATTCGGACGGTCTAATGCCTTTAATTTGTCCCTCGCGCTGATTGAAGCCTTGGGAAATTCGGGGCTCACCGTCGTCAACGCACAGCCAACGCCAGAAATGCTGGAAGCAGGGGCACGGGCTGGCAACATCAACCCTGCGGACGCCTGCCGCGTCTTCGCCGCAATGATCGACACCGAGGTCTAAACAGCAAAGCGTTCAAGCGCCCTCATCCGTATCCGTCACCGGCGAAAGAGC
Source organism: Rhodospirillaceae bacterium (assembly GCA_016937315.1). Taxonomy (GTDB): domain Bacteria; phylum Pseudomonadota; class Alphaproteobacteria; order Rhodospirillales; family Rhodospirillaceae; genus Oleispirillum. Next base: position 234 of record JAFGWD010000063.1, on the reverse strand, counting down.
GGTGACGGTTTTTTTATCGGCCAAAGCGTGGACAACGCCGCATTTTGCGGGCTATCCTGACTCCTCACAATAAAGAACAAAAACCTCTTGGCGCGAGGAACAAAACGGTATGGATACGTTAACGTATTCCCGCGGCGCGTGGTTTGTCGGCAACCCTCCGCTTTTGGGACCGCACGCGCACTCGGTCTGGCTCGGCTCAGCAGTTTTCGATGGGGCCCGCGCCATAGGGGGGTG
>JAFGWD010000062.1 GCA_016937315.1 Rhodospirillaceae bacterium | reverse complement strand
CAGGTGCCGGTGTTGGCGCGGCAATGGCGGTGCTGTTCGGGGTTTTGGCGCTGTCCTTGCGGGCCAATCAGGTGGCGTGTGGTTTGGCTTTGAGTATTTTTGGTGTCGGGTTGTCGGCATTTTTGGGAAAGAGCTTGATCGGGACTCCGGTTGAAGGCTTGCCCGCCTTGCCGATTCCTGGTTTGTCGCGGTTGCCGCTGATTGGCCCTGCGGTGTTCGATCAGGACATCCTGGTTTACGCCTCGATCTTAGCTATTCCCGCAGTTCATTGGTTTTTGTTCAAAAGTCGTCTGGGGCTGATTTTGCGGGCGGTTGGTGAAAACCATGATGCCGCCCATGCCATCGGCTATTCCGTGATCCGGGTGCGTTATGCGGCGGTGATGTTTGGCGGCGCGATGGCGGGCTTGGCCGGAGCTTATCTGTCCTTGGCCTATACGCCAATGTGGGCGGAAAACATGAGCTCGGGGCGCGGCTGGATTTCTCTGGCTCTGGTGGTGTTTGCAACCTGGCGCCCGCATCGGCTGCTTTTGGGGGCGTATTTGTTTGGTGGCGTGACGATTTTGCAACTTCACGCGCAAGGGTGGGGAATCGGCATTTCATCGCAGATTTTGGCGATGTTGCCATATATTGCCACCATCGTGGTGTTGGTGCTGATTTCCCGTGATGAGACAAAGATCAAGTTGAATGCGCCAGCGTGTTTAGGGAAAGTATTCCATTCTGGACGGTGAATGGCAGATGCGGCTTTAAGGAGGCCAAACCATGGAAATAACGCGGCGGGTAGGCTTGGCGGCGGCTTTGGCCTTAGGGTTAAGTGCGTTGGGCTTTGGTCCAGCACGGGCAGCGGAGCCATTGAAGGTTGGGTTCATCTATGTTGGGCCGATTGGTGACCATGGATACTCCTATCAGCACAATGAGGGCCGCTTGGCGGTGGAAAAATACTTTGGCGACAAGGTAAAAACCACATATGTCGAGAACGTGCCAGAAGGTCCGGATTCGGAACGTGTGATTCGTCAGTTGGCGCAAACTGGGCATCAACTGATTTTTACCACCTCTTTCGGATACATGAATCCGACGGCAAAGGCGGCGCGGCAGTTTCCCAAAACCAAATTCGAACACGCCACGGGCTATATGCATGCCCCAAACCTTGCCACGTACACGGCGCGTTTCTATGAGGCGCGTTACGTCATCGGTGTCGCGGCGGGGCGTGTGACCAAAAGCAACAAGTTGGGATACATCGCGTCTTTTCCGATTCCCGAAGTGGTGCGGAATGTGAACGCCTTTATCCTTGGTGCGCGGAGTGTCAATCCAAAGGCCGAGGTCCAGGTGGTGTGGGCCAATTCTTGGTATGATCCAGGAAAAGAGCGCGAAGTGGCGGAGGCTTTGATCGCGCAAGGCGTGGACGTGATCACGCAGCACACGGATTCGGCTGCGCCAATCCAGGCTGCGGATGAAAAAGGGATTTGGGCGGTGGGGCATAGCTCTGATATGTCGCGGTTTGGCCCACGCTCTCACTTGACCGCCTTGGTCAATGACTGGTCTGCATACTACATTTCTCGTGTGCAGGCGGTTTTGGATGGGACCTGGAAATCTGCCAACACCTGGGATGGGTTTGATAAGAATATGGTGCGGTTGGCACCGTTCAATCCGGCCACTCCGTCAGCCGTTAAGGCCGAGGCCTTGATGATTGAGAACGCAATCAAGGCGAAAACCGTGCATCCCTTTACCGGTCCCATTTACGACCAAAAGGGCAAGGAGAGGGTTCCTGCTGGGACGATCATGTCCGACGATGCGCTCTTAAAAATGAACTGGTTTGTTCAAGGTGTGGTTGGCGACGTGCCGAAATAACACGCCCTGCATAGACCAGAGAAAACGCCGGGGTTTCCTTAGCGTTGTTGGGTGATCATCTAATCAGGGAGTGGAGGGTGATGGTACGGCGGGCAGGATGGGTGGCAGCTTTGATGCTGTGGCTGGGGGTTTTGGGGCTTGGTGAGGCTGGGGCGCAGGCGGCGGAGCCTCTAAAGGTGGGCTTCGTTTACGTTGGGCCGATTGGGGATTATGGCTATTCCCATCAGCACAACGAAGGCCGCCTCGCGGTGCAAAAACACTTTGGCGACAAGGTGAAAACCACGTACGTCGAGAACGTACCCGAGGGAGCGGATGCCGAGCGGGTAATTCGCGAACTTGCGGTCTCCGGGCACGACCTGATCTTTGCCACATCTTTTTGGTTAATGAACGCCACGGTCAAAGTGGCCAAGCAGTTTCCAAACGTGAAGTTTGAGCACGCCACGGGATACCTGCGGCGGCCAAATCTTGCCACCTATATGGCGCGGTTTTATGAAACGCGATATGTCGCGGGTGTCGCTGCGGGACGGCTGACGAAAAGCAATAAGCTGGGATTTGTCTCGCCGTTCCCAATCCCCGAAATGGTCCGCAGCATCAATGCGTTTGCCTTAGGGGTCCGTAGCGTCAACCCCAAGGCCGTGGTGCATGTGATCTGGACCAACTCTTGGTATGACCCAGGTAAGGAACGGGAAGCAGCAGAGGCCTTGATTGCACAGGGGGCGGATGTCATCGCGCAGCATACGGATTCTGCCGCGCCGATGCAGGCTGCCGAGGAGCACAAGGTGTGGGGGATTGGTCAGGCTTCGGACATGGTGCGGTTTGGTCCGCACGCGCAGTTGACGTCGTTCATGGAAGTGTGGTCCGGCTATTACATCGATCGCGTGCAAAAGGTTTTGGACGGCACATGGGTGCCCGGTGACACCTGGAAAGGCTTTGATGCCGGAATGGTGGCGCTGGCACCGTTCAATCCGGCCATACCTCCGGCGGTGAAGGCCGAGGCTTTGAAGGTCGAAGCAGCGATTCGCGATGGGCGTTTCCAGATCTTCACGGGTCCGGTTCGGGACCAGGCTGGAAGGACTAGAATTGAGGCCGGACGGATCTTGTCGGATCAGGATCTTTTGGAAATGAACTGGCTCGCCGAAGGTGTGGTTGGTGTTCTGCCGAAGTGACGTAGGGGGGGTGACGTCCGGGGCTTGATGGTCCCGGACGCCTCCTGTGGATCCTCGGGGACCTTATCGATTCACATCAATGACGATGCGGCCACGGGTCTTTCCGGTGAGGATTTGTTTTGCCAGTTCTGGGATCTCGTCCAGGCTATGGTCGCTGGCGATGGCTTCTAACTTTTCAAGCGGTAGATCCTTGGCGATACGGGCCCAAGCTTTCATGCGGTCAGGCTTTGGCTTCATCACGGAATCAATGCCAATCAGCTTTACGCCTCGCAGCAAAAAGGGGATGACCGTGGTGTCCAGTTTTGCCGAGGCGGCTAAACCGCAAGACGCAATGACGCCGTTATATTTCATCTGTGCCAAGGCACGGGCCAACGGGACGCCACCTACGCCATCGACAACGCCTGCCCAGGTCTCGCGTTCCAGGGGTTTGTTTGAAGGCTCGGACAGTTCAGCACGGTCAATAATGCTCGTGGCGCCCAACTCTTTCAGATAGGCGTGCTCTGAATCTTTGCCGGTCATCGCGACGACTTCGTAACCCAAGCGGGAGAGAATCGCCACGGATACTGAACCAACGCCGCCGGTAGCACCGGTCACCAGAATCGGGCCTTTATCGGGGGTGACGCCGCCGTCTTCCAACGCCATGACGCACAGCATGGCGGTCAGGCCAGCGGTTCCCACCGCCATGGCTTGGCGTGGTGAGAGTTCTGGCGGTAACGGCACCAGCCAATCAGCCTGGACCTGTGCCCGTTGGGCATATCCGCCCCAATGAATTTCCCCAACCCGCCAACCGGTCAAGATTACGGCATCGCCTGGTTTGTAGTCGGGGGATGTCGAGGACATCACGGTTCCGGCAAAGTCCACACCGGGCACATGCGGGTAGGTCTTGACCAAATTGCCCAAGCCTTGCGCCACCAACCCATCCTTGTAGTTCAGGGTGGAGGCGGCGACGGCGACCAAGACCTCGCCTTCTGGTAAATCCGCCAAGGTCAAGGTCTTGACCGTGCCCACGACTCCATCGGTGGTTTTATCAACCACGAAGGCTTTGAAAGCATCGGACATCTGAACGTTCCTTTTCTGGTTCTTTCCCTATCCCCGAAAAAGCATCTGGGGTTCGTGTGACGCATTCGCCAGGATAGAAGGAGTGGTTTCCAGAGGCGAGGGGGCTTTTGATGATTTCCTTTTTAACCGCCGGATTGCCACGGACTTTGGTGCAGGAGGATGAAGACCCCGGTTGACAGGCGGCCTTCCCCCCGGCATTCCTCTTCCTGGTCTCTTGTCCGTCCACCTTTGCAACCTGGAAATCGCGCCATGGCCCGTTCTGCCGCTGTCATTGCCTCTGTTGTGTGCGCTCTTGCTGCGGCATTGTTCTTCTTCGATAAAGGCCGTGAACAGGCCTTGCCGGATGGTGCTGCCGACAAGGTGGCTTGTGTGTCCTATGCGCCGTATGACAGAGATCAATCGCCCTTTGATGCCAATTTGACGATTTCGCCCGCGCAAATCGAACGTGACTTAACGGTTCTGTCCGGCCTTACCCGTTGCGTGCGGACCTATGCCACCGGGCAAGGCCTGGATAAGGTGCCGGAAATCGCGGCGCGTTTGGGGATGACGGTTTATGCCGGGGCTTGGATTGGGCGCAAGGATGCAGATAACCAGATCGAGATCAACCGCCTGATTGCGGCGGCCAATGCACATCCGCAAGCCATCAAAGGCTTAATCGTTGGAAACGAGGTTTTGCTGCGTGGGGAACAGACGGCGGCGGGCTTGACGGCGTATATCGCACAGCTTCGTGCCGGGTTGAATCAGCCGCAGCCAATAACTTACGCCGATGTTTGGGAGTTTTGGTTGAAAAGCCCAGAGCTTGCTGATGCCGTGGATTTCATCACCATTCACCTGTTGCCGTATTGGGAGGATGACCCCACGCCCATTGATGGCGCGATTGCTCATGTGATGGCGGCTTGGGGGCAGATGCGGGATCGTTTTGCTGACAAACCGATCTTGATTGGCGAAGTGGGGTGGCCGTCAGAAGGTCGCCGTCGTGAAGGCGCGGAGCCCAGCCGCTTGAACCAAACCCGTTTCATTCGCGAGTTCATGACGGCGGCGGAGGCTGCGAAGGCGTCGTATAACCTGATTGAGGCCTTTGATCAGCCCTGGAAGCGCCTTTTGGAAGGCACGGTCGGTGGCGCTTGGGGTTTTTTTGATACGGACCGTGTGCAAAAGGTCAGAACGCGGGGGCCGGTTGTGGAATGGCCACATACCGCCGGTTGGGTGGCGGCGGCTTTGCTGATTGGTCTGCTGCCGTTGGGCGTTGCCTTGATTCGTCGTAAGGCGATGACCCTGTCCACTTTGCTCATTCTTGATCTGGGTGGTTTCGCGATGGCCAGTGCGCTGGTTCTGCAGGTCCGTCACATGCTGACCAGCAGTCGTGGGATCGAGGAATGGGCGGTGAATGGGGTTTGGCTGGTGTTCTCGGCGGGGCTTGCCTGGGTTTTGCTGCACACCCTGTCGGGTTTGCGCCCATTGAACCGGACCTGTGACGGCCTGTGCGGTCGGTTTTGTCCGTTCTCGTCTCTTGAGCGGATGCGCTTGCTTGCCGTGGCGGGAATGGCAGTGTCCAGTCTGGGGTTGTTGTTCGACTCTCGCTATCGCGATTTTCCGGTCAGCATGTTTGTAATTCCTGCGGTGGGCTTTGCGCTGATCCGCCTGCCTGCCGCCCCTCGTGAACACAAGGCGGTGGCGGCCTTGGGGTTGGCCAGTGCGATTGGAGTCTCGATGCATGAGGGCATGCTGAATACTCACGCGTGGGCATGGGCGGTGACGGCGTGTATTTTGGCGGGGTCGGTGGTGTTCAGGCGGCCTGATGCGGATTTTCGCGCATCACCGCGATAAGGCCGAGAACGGTGCCGACAGCGGCAAGTTCGACGTTGAACAGCACCATTCCAGCGGCTCCGGACAAGAGTGCCAGAACGCCCCAAGCGGGACGATGTTTCCAGGCTGCGAACAGGCCTGTGGCGAGGCTGATCCCACCGAATCCCTGATACGTGAAAATCGGCACCAAGGCACCGCGTATCGTGCACCATGATGCCGCCCCGGCGGACGAACACATCAATTCCGCGCCGCGTGGTTCAATCATCCAAAAGCGTGCGGCAAGTGCCAGGCAAAGCGCCGTTGTCACGGCCACTGCCAACAGTCCGATCCGTATCGTGTTCACGTTTGCTCTCCGCCGTGCGCCGATCAAAAACAAAAACGGCGTTTTTGCCGTCGGTCCTTAGGATCAGGCCTAGGACGTAGTCTCATGAATCCCGCCGAAGGCGTTGAAAAGCTTGCCCGTAGTCCCCGCTACGGTCTACGCTTTTCTCGTGTTCGGACGAACGAAATCGCTCCGGCGCAACCGGCGGAATTTATGAGTTTACGTCCTAACACACGTCTCGGGAAAAGAAAATCCGTTACGCAGAGTGTAACGGATCATTCAGCGGCGGCTTCATCGGTCAGTGGAGAAGCCATACATGACGCAAAGTCGGTATCATGCATGACTTCGACAAACTTTGCCACATGGTGTGGCTCCAGGTGGGGACCAGCCATGTCCCGCAGCATTCGTATGGCCTCCTGTGGTGCATAGCGTGGCTTATAGCAACGATTGTCGATCAGTGCGGAAAACACGTCACCAATTGCCGCGACCATGGACAAATCATCAATTTCTGCCCCATGCAAGCCATTGGGATAGCCGGTGCCGTTTAGGCGTTCATGGTGCCGTTCTGCAACGTTGATGACCTCTGCCGGGATGCCATCGGATCGGCGCAGAATGTCTCCTGCGGCTTGGGCGTGGCGTCTGATCACCACCATTTGCGCGGTGTCCAGAAGGCCTGGTTTATAGAGAATGGCCTGTGGCGTGGTTCGCTTACCAAAATCATGGGCGAAGCCAGCCTGCGCCATAATCCCAAGATCGCCGTCTCGGATTCCAATTTCACGGCCAAAAAAGGCTAATACCGCAGCGACGCTTAACGAATGCACAAAAGTATAGTCGTCGTGGGTTTGCAGCGCCTTCATCACGGCGGTAATGCGCCCATTTCGGACGGCATCAACAACAGTGTCTGCGGCGGCGCTGAGCAAACGCGAGTCCATAGGAATATCGGTGGTGTTTTCGGAAAATACCGTTTTGTAGGTGTTGCGCGTGGTTCTGAGAACGTGCTCGATGTCCGCATCCAAGGCCGACCATGCGCTTTCCGCGTGCGCCCCACACATGGCGTTGAACTCAAACAAGAAGGCTCCGGTTTCTGCAGTTTCGTCAATGCAGCAATCGACAATGCCGGATTCGATCATCTCGCGGATGCGTGTGGTGATGCGTTGTGCCACCAACATAATTGGGATATGCGCGTTTCTGTGGCTTTCCCGCACCGAGTAAGCAACGTCTAAACCGTTCAAGGATTCCAGGCGTTCGGTAATCACCATGGCGGAAAATTGGGAGGTGTTAATCAGGTGCAAAGCCAACCAGCCGTCCTCAACGGCGACGGCACGGTAACGAAATCGTACGGACTCGGTGAAACGCTGGCGAGTCGCCTGATCCTGACATGCAATCAGTATTTTAGGCCTATGCACTCGACTCTCCTGAAGCCTGATTCCAGGCCCCGGTAAACACGACAACGTCCCCAGTACCGCAGATTGCTCGTTTGCGAGCTTCTTTTCTTCTCTTGCCGCCCTTCAGGGAAAGACGGTCTTTTTACAAGCAGGCGAGATCTTCATAAGAAAGCGCTGATTGACATACAAGTGTATTCTTTCTCTCCCGTAGTGCCAACTCAGATTGCAAGAAGATGTACGCATTTTCTATTTTTTAACTTTTTGTCGTGTGCCGATTCTCCGTAGGGTCAGGTTTTTAACGCTCGCCAGCCAATATCCCTCCGACAAAACCCCTCTGGCCAATCAATCAAATCCACGGCCTGATAGGCCCGATCGTGGGCTTCGCGCACATCACGTCCGCGTGCTGTAATGCTCAACACACGGCCGCCTTCGGCAAGAATGCGGCCCCCCTCCTGACGGGTTCCGGCGTGGAAGACCACCGCTTCTGTGACGGCATCTGCTGCTTCCAGGTTGTGGATTTCCGTGCCCTTAGCCACCGGGCCGGGATATCCCTTGGCCGCCATGACGACGGTCAGGGCTGCGGCATCGAACCATTCGACGTCAACCTGGTCCAGGGTTTGATCCGGTACGGCCCGCAATAAAGGTACGATGTCCGATTTCAATCGTGCCATCAGCACCTGGCATTCCGGGTCCCCGAATCGGACGTTGAATTCAATCAAGCGCGGACCGGATGTGGTGATCATCAACCCTGCGAACAGGACGCCTTTGAAAGGGTGGCCTTCCGCCGCCATGCCTGTAACGGTTGGCAAGATGATGGTTTCCATGACCTGATCGATTATCGCCTGGGTCATTACCGGCGCTGGTGCATAGGCCCCCATGCCGCCGGTGTTGGGCCCGGTGTCGCCTTCGCCGACCGCCTTATGGTCTTGGGCGGCACCCAAGGGAACCGCCGTTTTGCCATCGATCAGGGCAAAAAAACTGGCTTCCTCGCCGGTCATGAATTCCTCGATCACGACTTCACCACCGGCTGCGCCAAAGGCTCGGTCCGTCATGATCATGTCGATGGCGGCCAGAGCATCGGCAACATTGGGGCACAGGATCACGCCTTTTCCCGCCGCCAATCCGTCTGCCTTGACGACGATGGGGGCGCCCACAGTCTCGACATAGGCCTTCGCGGCGTCTGCGACGGTGAAACGAGCGTAATGTGCCGTTGGAATATCGTGTCGGGCGCAAAAATCTTTCATGAAGCCCTTGGAGCCTTCCAAGCGTGCTGCCGCCGCGCTGGGTCCCATCGTTGGGATGCCAGCGGCTTCCAGGCGGTCCACCATGCCCGCGACCAGCGGCATTTCTGGGCCGACCACGACGAAATCAATGGTGTGTGTGCGGCATGCTGCCATGATGCCGTCAATGTCATCAACGGTGATCGGCAGGCACGTTGCGAGACTCGCAATGCCAGCGTTTCCAGGGGCACAGAACAGCGCCGAACAGACTGGCGAGCGTTTAATCGCCCAGCACAAGGCGTGTTCCCGTCCGCCTGAACCGACCACCAGAATTCTCATGTGACTTCCCCTTTGCGCGATTGCCTGCCAGAGTGTAGTCGATTGCGAAACGGCGGCAAACTGGCTTTGCGGCGGTGTCCGATTTTCCTGCAACGCGATATTAGAAAACCATGGCTGATCTTAATCACAACCGCCCCGATTTGTCCGTTAGCGAACTGGCCTCGGCCTTAAAAACTACCGTTGAGGCGGCGTTTGGCTTGGTCCGTGTGCGAGGCGAGATCTCGCAGCCCAAGGTGGTGGGGTCCGGGCACTGTTATTTACGCTTAAAGGACGACAAGGCGGTTCTGGAAGCGGTGATTTGGCGTGGCAGCCTCGCACGCCTGTCGGTCCGTCCCGAGGACGGTTTGGAGGTGATCGCTACCGGGCGGTTGACCACCTATGGCGCCCGATCCCAGTACCAAATGATCATCGAATCCGTGGAAATCGCGGGTGAGGGTGCACTTCTGAAATTGCTGGAAGACCGCAAGCGCAAGCT
>JAFGWD010000061.1 GCA_016937315.1 Rhodospirillaceae bacterium | reverse complement strand
GACATTCCGAAAACTCGGGCAGCGATCCTACGCCGCTCACCGGTTCCGGTGGGGACGGTGCCGTTGTATGAGGCCCTGACACGGGCAGGGGGGCGGCCCGAAGACCTGACTTGGGAGATCTTTGCCGAAACCCTGATTGATCACGCACGCCAAGGGGTGGATTACGTCACCATTCATGCGGGTGTGCTGCGGGCGCATGTTCCCTTGGCGATGGCGCGTGTCACCGGCATGGTTAGCCGTGGTGGGGCGATTATTGCGCGGTGGTGTGCGGCACATGATGCCGAGAACTTTCTCTATGACCACTTTGCCGACATCTGCGGCATCCTGGCGACATACGATGTGGCGGTTTCTTTAGGCGATGGGCTGCGTCCTGGGTGTAGTGCCGATGCCAATGATGCTGCACAATTCGCCGAGTTGGAGACTTTGGGTGCGCTGGCGCAGATTGCGGCGGACTTTGATGTGCAGGTGATGATCGAAGGCCCCGGCCATGTCCCCATGCACAAAATTGCGGAGAATATGACTCGTCACGCAGCATTTTGTGGTGAGGCTCCACTTTATACCCTGGGGCCATTGGTGACGGATTCAGCTCCTGGTTTTGATCATATCACCGGCGCGATTGGTGGTGCGATGATTGCTTGGATGGGGACGTCTATGTTGTGTGTGGTGACGCCGAAAGAGCATTTAAGCTTGCCCGATCGTGATGACGTGCGTCTTGGTGTGACCGCGTTTCGTATTGCCGCCCATGCCGCCGACTTAGCAAAGGGGCACCCTGCCGCTCGTGCACGCGACGATGCGTTGTCCCGTGCGCGTTACGCGTTTCGTTGGGACGATCAGGTGGCTCTGGCGATTGATCCAGCGACCGCCGCCGCGTATCGCGGCGAGGCCGAGGACACCCATGCCTGCACCATGTGCGGTAAAGCATTTTGCTCTATGCGGGGGTTTAGGGGGTTGATGGAGACCAAAACGTCATAAATCCTCAATCATTGCGGCGGTGACCAGGATGATGCCGTTTTCGGAACGATAAAACCGTTTGGCATCAAGTTCCGGGTCCTCGCCGATGACCAAGCCTTGAGGGATTCTTGTGTTTTGGGCGATGATGGCGCGGGTGATGCGAGCATGGCGTCCGATGTCGCAGTTAGGCAGAATCACTGAGCTTTCCACATGGGAATGGGAATTCACACGCACGTTGTTGGATAACAAGGAGCGGCGAACCATGCCACCGGAGACAATGCACCCGGCACCGATCACTGAATCCAGGGCAACACCACGTCGGTCATCGTCATCGAACACAAATTTGGCCGGAGGGCGTTGTTCCTGGGACGTCCAGATTGGCCAACTGGGATCATAAAGATCCAACGCGGGGGTGACTGAGGTGAGGTCAATGTTGGCTTCCCAATAGGCATCCACGGTGCCAACGTCGCGCCAGTAAGGTTCGATTTCGGACGCGCTGCGCACGCAACTGTCGGCGAAGCGGTGTGCAAACAGGTTTGACCGCCCAACCAAATTCGGCAGCATATCCTTGCCAAAGTCGCGGCTGGACCCTTGGTTTCCGGCGTCACGGATCAATTGGGCAAACAGGAAATCGGCATTAAAAAGATAGATTCCCATGCTGGCGAATGCGACGTCGGGATTGTCAGGCACGGGTGCAGGATTGGATGGTTTCTCCATAAACTCAATGATCTGGTCGTTTTCGTCAACTTTCACCACACCGAATTCCGAAGCACGAGACAGGGGAACTTCGACGCAGGCCACGGTCGCCTCAGCACGGCGTTCGATGTGTTGCGCTAGCATCTTAGAATAGTCTTGTTTATAGACGTGATCTCCCGCCAGAACCAGAATGTAGGTGGGGTTGATGGCGCGGATGAAGTCCATGTTTTGATAGACCGCATCGGCGGTGCCACGATACCAGCTTTCATCGGCGGTCTGCTGTTGTGCAGGCCAGACTTCGATGAATTCCTGCAGTTCCGCCTTCAGAAAGGCCCATCCCCGTTGCACATGCTGGATCAACTGGTGTGAACGGTACTGGGTGGGGACTGCGACCTTGCGGATACCAGAGTGAATACAGTTGGTCAGCGGAAAGTCAATGATGCGGAATTTTCCCGCGAAGGGGATAGCGGGTTTGGCGAGAGAATCGGTCAGGTCCATCAGGCGGCTACCGCGTCCGCCAGCGAGAACCAGGGCGAGGGTATTTTTTAAGGAGGTGTTGAGATCGTATGGGCTGGCATTCATGACCGTTCCTCCCCTGATGTGACATTCGCCCTCAGGTTATGCCAAGCTGGTCGCTTCGCAAAGGTAAAACGGTGACGATGTTTTGGTCGTCATGTCCTTTTCACCAAAGGTTTGGGCTACTGCCTGAGGAAAGCCTGTGCCATAGTCGAAGGGACTTTTGATATTTGGGATCAATAGGTAAAATGCGGATTCTGTTTGTTGCCAGCGAAGCCTTTCCGCTGGTTAAGACTGGGGGCTTGGCCGATGTTGTCGGGGCCTTGCCTAAGGCCTTTCGGTCCTTGGGTGATGAGGTCCGGGTGCTGTTGCCGGGATACCCCGAAGTCATGGCTCATGTTGTTCAGCCGTGTTTGCCGCTTCCTTTGGGGGATTCCTTGGGGTTTGGCCCAGCGCGTTTGATCCCCGCGCGTATGCCCGACAGCACGCTTGATGTCTTGGTGTTGGATTGTCCGGAGGCTTTTGCGCGTCCCGGCGGTCCGTACCTTGATCCGCAGGGGCGCGACTGGCCCGATAATGACCGGCGTTTTGCCTTGCTGTCTCGCGTTGCCGCGTTGATCGGTATCGGCGGGGGGCTGATGGAATGGCAGCCGGATATCATTCATGCCCATGATTGGCAGACGGGGCTGATCCCGATCTATCTGAAGCAGTGGCGGGGACACACGCCAGGGTGTGTGTTCACCATTCACAACCTGCACTATCAAGGTGTGTTTCACGCGCATGTCTTGCCTGGAATCGCGGTGGACCCATCTTTCAATACCGTTGATGGAATGGAGTTTTATGGCAATGTCAGCTTTCTGAAAGCAGGCTTGGTGACGGCTGATTTTCTGACCACGGTCAGTCCGACGTATGCCAAGGAAATTCAGACCCCGGCGTATGGATGTGGTTTGGATGGTGTCGTCGCATCCCGATCCGACCAATTGCGAGGCATTTTGAACGGGATTGACCAGGATATCTGGAATCCTGCGACGGATACGGAAATCGCAGCCCCCTATACGGCAGCGGACATTTCCGGCAAGGCGGTTTGCAAGGCACAATTGCAGGCGGCTTCTGGGCTCACGCCGGCTCCTGAAGCTCCGTTGTTAGGATTGTTGGGGCGACTTGTTTGGCAAAAAGGGATGGATATCGTGCTGGACGCGCTGCCCGGAATTTTGGACATGGGCTATCAGGTGGTGATCCAAGGATCAGGGGATGCCGGTTTGGAGCGGCGTTGCTGTGAGGCGGCGGAGGCTTTTCCTGGGCGTGTGGCTACCCATATTGGATATGACGAGTCCTTTGCCCATGCCATTGAAGCCGGGGCCGATGTTTTTGCCGTGCCGTCACGCTTTGAACCCTGTGGTCTGACGCAAATGTACGCGTTGCGGTATGGGACGTTGCCGGTGGTTCGGCGGACGGGAGGGCTGGCGGACAGCGTGGTTGATGTTGCGTCGTCCTCCGTGGGCACTGGCTTTGCCTTCGATGGCGATACGGCGGCTGACCTGTTGGCGGTTTTGGCGCGGGTACGGAGCCTGTTTGATCACCCCGTTGCTTGGCGCGAGGTGCAAAAGCGGGCGATGGAAAAGGATTTTTCGTGGCGTGCTGCTGCGGTGCATTACCGGGAACTTTATGACATTGTCCAGAAGTCCAAGAGTTAGGAGCCGTGATGTCGATCAGAATGCAGGGTGTTGATATCGATCCGAAAGAACGTTTGTCCACAGTGTTTAAGGACACGGAGAGCCTGAAAAAGGCGCTGGTGCGGTCGATGATTCAATCCGTTGGCCGATCTCCGGATGGGGCGGAAATCCGCGATTGGTTTCTGGCTTTGGCGCATTTGCTGCGCTTTGTTTTGAGCGAACGTAATGTCCGGACATCGGGGCAAAATTATACGCAGGACAAGAAGCTGGTTTACTATTTGTCCATGGAGTACTTGATCGGTCGCTCCCTCCAGAAGGTGTTGATCGACTTGGGCGTCATGGATGTGACCCTGCGCACGATGGAAGACTTGGGCCTGGATTTTGACGCAGTGCAGAGTTTCGAATCCGATGCCGCTCTGGGT
>JAFGWD010000060.1 GCA_016937315.1 Rhodospirillaceae bacterium | reverse complement strand
TCCCCGCTACGGTCTACGCTTTTCTCCTGTTCGGACAAACGAAATCGCTCCGGCGCAACCGGCGGGATTTATGAGTTTACGTCCTAGGGAGAATTCCGAACGATGTCGGAAGAAGACGACGCATCAAAAACGGAAGAACCCACGGGAAAACGTCTGGAAAAGGCGCGTGAGGAAGGCAATGTCCCGATTTCCCAGGAAATCAAAAGCCTGCTGATGCTGATCGGCGGCGTCATTGTGGTGGGGATGTTTGCCCCCCGTGTGGCGCGTAATCTGCGGGACGTTCTGCGTCCATTTCTTGCTCATCCCCATGAAATGCCGCGCGATTTCGAAGGCCTGCGAGGGTTGATCTCAGGTGTTCTGGCCGATGTTAGCCTGTCTTTGCTGTTCCCGGTTGCGATTTTGATTGCGTTGGCGTTTTTGTCGGTGATGGGGCAGGTAGGGTTCGTTTATTCGCCGAAGCGTGCCGCGCCGGATTTCAGTAAGCTCAGCATTATAAAAGGGGTGAAGCAGTTCTTCTCAATGCGGCGATTGGTTGAACTGGGGAAGAGCTTGGCCAAGTTAGCGCTCGTTGGGGTGGCTTTGGCTTTTGTGGTGTGGCCGCGCCTTGATTGGATTTTACTTCTTCCGGGTATGGATACGGTGGCGATGCTGTTGCAGGTGCGCGTCATCATCCTGATCTTGATCGTTACCGTGGTTGGCGTGATGCTGGCGGTCGCGTTCATGGACATGTTTTTTATACGCTATCAGAGCCACAAAAAACTGAAGATGACCAAACAAGAGGTCAAGGACGAGCACAAGCAGTCGGAAGGTGACCCTCAGGTTAAGTCACGTATTCGCTCCATTCGTTTGGAACGTTTTCGCAAGCGTATGATGCAGGCGGTGCCGAAAGCCGATGTGGTGATTACCAATCCGACGCACTTTGCGGTTGCACTCAGCTATAAGATAGAAGACATGGCTGCACCCAAAGTGGTCGCCAAGGGAGCCGATTTCATCGCCTTGAAGATTCGTGAAATCGCCGAGGAGAACGAGGTGCCGATCGTCGAAAATCCACCGCTTGCACGGGCACTTTATGCCAGTGTGGAGGTCGATCAGTTCATCCCGCCAGAACATTATCGTCCGGTGGCAGAAGTGATCAGCTATGTCATGAAGTTGAAGAAGAAACGGTAATGTCATGGCTGTGCGGATAAACGGTTCATTACAATGATGGGCTACGTCCAGGGCATGTGTCTATCAGAGGGCTAAGGCCGATGATGAAGGGGTTCAGTACCTGGGGCGCGTTGATCGTGGTGCTTGGCTTTGGGGTGACCTTAAGCGGAGCAACCGGCAGTGGCGTTGCGTCCTGGACCATGGCTGTGGGGGCTGTGCTGGGAGTGGTTGGGGCCTTCCTGATGCTGCGTGAGGCGTCGGTTTGGCAGGCGTTGCTGGGCCGCACAGAATCCTTGGACGCCTTCCTGTCGCGGGATAAGCGGGCGGTCCGCATTGTCGATGCGGTGGGGCGGACTTTGGCTGCGAATGCCGATGGACGGCGCTTTTGGGGGGGATCTGACCCGTTGATGGCGTTGGAGGCGCGGTTATCGGAATCCGAGTCCGATCACGAGTCCTTGGAGCGGTTGCGCTCAGCGTATCAGGCGGGGCTGGACGATGCACAAGAACTGTCCTTGCGCCCGGTCCGTGACGAACGCTTGGGGAATCGCGACTGGGTGCGGATCGAAGTGCGGGCTTTGCCGCGTCCGGCGGGAGCGCGGGTTCTGATCGCTTCCGATGTTTCGGCTCGTCGCGCCGTTGAAAATGTGTTGAAGGGGGAACGCGAGTATTTAAGCGACTTCCTCGATTTTCTGCCGGTCGGCGTCTATGCGTTGGATGCGGAACAAAACGTCCGTTATGCCAATCTGGCCTTTGCTGAGTGGCTGGGGACGACGCCGGATGCGCTGATTGGCCAGTCGTTTGCGGGGTTGTTGGCGGAGGGATCGGCGCGGCCTGAAATTGATGGGGCGTGGCGTGGCGCGGTGCGCTTGCGTTCTGCCCGTGGGGGCAGCCTCCCTGCGCTTTTGATGCAAACCCTTTATGATGAAAATGGTGAAACGCTGACCCGTGCCGTGGTGGTGCGTGATGCCGGAGAGAGCGGAGATGTTGATGAGGGCCGGGCTCCGGCGCTTTTTGGGCGCTTGGTGTTCGATGAGTCTCCGGTTGGAATCGCCGTGGTCGATGTGGGGGGGTTGCCCTATCCGATGCTGGCCGAAGCCAATGAGACCTTAGCTGCGATGCTGGGGCGGCCTCGTGATGATTTGATTGGCTTGGGGTTGGAAGACGTCGTCGATCCGGCGATGCGTGCCGAGGTTTCTTCGGTGTTTGCGCGGGCCGCTCTGGGGGAGCCGGTGGCACCGATGGAAGTCCGTCTGGATACCCCCCGCGATTTGACAGCAATGGTGCATATCCGTCCTGTGCCTGTTGATGAGGTTCCAGAGGAGGGGAAGGCTCCGCCAATCCGGCTTTTGATTCATGTCATTGACACCACGGATCGCCGGACCCTGCAGATGCAAACCGCTCAAGCGCAGAAAATGCAGGCTATGGGGCAGTTGGCGGGAGGTGTTGCTCACGATTTCAATAACTTGCTGACGGCAATGATTGGTTTCTGTGACCTGTTGTTGCAACGTCACGGACCAGGAAGCGCGTCGTTCACCGATATCATGCAGGTCAAGCAAAACGCCAATCGTGCGGCCAATTTGGTGCGGCAACTTTTGGCGTTCTCGCGGCGGCAACCGTTGTTGCCGCGTTTTGTGCGGGTGCCAGACGCTTTGGCCGAGTTGTCGCATTTGCTGCGCCGCTTGTTAGGTGAAACCATTGAGCTCAACCTGATCCACGGGCGTGATGTTGGCTATGTCCGGGTTGATCCCGGGCAGTTTGACCAAGTCATTTTGAACCTTGCTGTGAATGCACGCGATGCCATGGTTGGAGGGGGGACACTCACCATCCGGACGGAGTCTCGCCACCTAACCGAACCGTTAAAGGTTGGGACTGAAACCGTGGCTCCTGGTCATTATGTCGTGATTGAAGCCGCCGATACCGGCACTGGTATCGCGAAGGAAGACCTTTCTCGTATTTTTGAACCGTTCTTCTCAACCAAAGCGGGATCAGCTGCAGCGGGGACCGGTTTGGGGCTGTCTACGGTCTATGGTATTGTACGCCAGACCGAAGGCACGGTGACGGTGGAAAGTAAAAAGGGCGCGGGAGCGACGTTTACCATCTATCTGCCGCGTTTCGACGAAGCGGCGGTGCGTGCACGTGCTGGGACTTTGGTTGAACCGGCATCGGTGACGTCTTCAGTGGAGGGGGTTGCTTCGCCGCCGCCTTTGGTTTTGCCCGAGGGAAAAGTAGTTCTGATCGTCGAGGATGAGGACGCCGTGCGGGTGTTTGGGTCCCGTGCGCTGAAGGCTAAGGGCTATACGGTGCTGGAAGCCGCTGATGGAGAACAGGCGATTTCCATTCTCCAGGACCACGATGACGTTGATGTGCTGATCACGGATATGGTGATGCCGGGAATGGATGGGGCGACGTTGGCGCGTTTGGTGCGGCAGGAATATCCTGCGATCCGGGTGGTTTTGATGTCGGGATATTCCGAAGACATTGCTTCCGATGATCTGGCCGATTCGCCAGATGTGCTGTTTCTGGCGAAACCATTTTCTCTGGAGGCTTTGGCAGGCAAGGTGGCAAAGGCTTTGGAACATTGCGATATCACCACGCCATAGCCCAAGAGTTCTGTTTTTGTTCTTTTTCTCTGGACGATCGGAACAAAAGGTGATCATTTATGTCTTGTGCCCAGGGGCGGTGTACGTCCGTCGCAAAATGTGGGATAACGAGGCTCAATCATGATGCAAACCGTACTTCGCTTGGTGGACAAGGAAACGATGGATAAGCAAAAGGCTTTGGAAGCGGCGGTCACGCAGATCGAGCGGAACTTCGGCAAAGGATCAATCATGCGCCTGGGGCAGCATGATGCGGCTGTGGATATTGAATCGATTTCCACCGGCTCTCTCGGGCTTGATCTGGCGCTTGGAATCGGCGGCTTGCCTCGTGGTCGTATCATTGAAATTTATGGCCCGGAAAGCTCAGGTAAGACGACCCTGGCCCTGCATGTGATTGCGGAAGCGCAAAAGAAGGGTGGGACATGCGCCTTTGTCGATGCAGAGCATGCCCTGGATCCATCCTATGCCCGCAAGCTTGGGGTTAATCTTGATGAGCTTCTGATCTCTCAGCCGGATGCCGGTGAACAGGCCCTGGAAATTACCGATACCCTCGTGCGTTCCGGTGCGGTGGACGTGTTGGTTGTCGATTCAGTGGCTGCCTTGACCCCGCGTGCCGAACTCGAAGGCGAAATGGGCGATACTCATGTTGGTTTGCAGGCACGTTTGATGAGCCAAGCGTTACGCAAATTAACGGGGTCTGTGTCGCGTTCCCATACGCTGGTCATCTTTATCAATCAAATTCGCATGAAAATCGGCGTGATGTTCGGAAATCCGGAAACCACCACCGGTGGCAATGCGCTCAAGTTCTACGCTTCGGTGCGTTTGGACATCCGACGTATCGGTCAGATCAAAATCAAGGATGAGGTGACGGGTAACCAAACCCGTGTGCGGGTGGTGAAGAACAAGGTTGCACCGCCCTTCAAGACCGTGGAATTCGATATTGATTACGGCGTCGGTATCTCCAAAACCGGCGAATTGTTGGATTTGGGTGTGCAAGGTGGGTTCATCGATAAGTCTGGATCTTGGTTTGCCTACAAGGATCAGCGCATTGGTCAGGGGCGTGAAAATGCCAAACAGTTTCTAAAAGATAATCCGGCGATTATGGCCGAGATTGAAGCCGCGATTCGGGCCAATGCCGGTTTGATTGCCGAGGCGATGTTGGTGGACGCCACGGCACCAGTGGACGAACCGTAACCCTTTCCAGGGGGGGGCAGCGAAGGCTCTGTGTTTTCAGTGAGGGTACGATGAAGCTGGGGTATGTCATTCTGTACGTTCCAGATGTCGCAGCTGCGGTATCTTTCTATGAGCAAGCCTTTGGTGTCGCTGTCCGATTTGTTCATGAAAGTGGTCTGTTTGCTGAAATGGAAACCGGTGAAACAGCACTGGCCTTTACCGCCGAGTCTCTTCTGGACGGTGACAATTTGGGGTACCGCCCGTTAAGGGCGGACTCACCGTCCCCGGGGGCAGAGCTGGCTTTTGTGACCGAGGATGTGGCGGCAGCTCTTGATCGTGCCATCGCGGCGGGAGCTATTCTGGTTAAGGCACCGGAAGATAAGCCTTGGGGGCAAACGGTTGCCTATGTGCGTGATCCTCATGGCTTCCTGGTTGAGCTCTGTACGCCGGTTGGCTGAGGCCCAGAATGCCAGAGAACTATGACCGCAGGGGGGATTTGTGTGTCGGGTTCACTTTAGCGCGGCGAATTTTTTGACTTCCTTCAAGACGCACGATACATAATCCCTTCGCTCCGGGAAGGGCCATCGGCGTTTTCTGGGGATTGGTCGAACAGCTTCGTCGTGGAAGGCTTCATGACAACCACCAACGATATTCGCTCTGCCTTTTTGAATTTCTTCAAAAGCCGTGAGCACCAAATCGTCGAATCCTCCCCTTTGGTTCCGCGCAACGATCCGACGTTGCTGTTCACCAATGCGGGCATGGTGCAGTTTAAGAACGTGTTCACCGGGGCGGAACAGCGGCCATATTCCCGTGCGGCGACGTCGCAGAAATGTGTACGTGCCGGGGGCAAACACAATGATCTTGATAACGTCGGGTATACCGCACGGCATCACACCTTCTTTGAAATGCTGGGTAACTTCTCGTTCGGCGATTATTTCAAGGCGGATGCCATTGATTTTGCCTGGACGCTGATCACCAAGGATTTTGGCTTGCCGAAGGAGCGTTTGCTGGCGACTGTTTATGCCGAAGACGATGAGGCCTTTGACCTTTGGAAAAAGGTTGCGGGCTTGCCGGACTCCCGGATCATTCGCATTGCGACCAATGACAATTTCTGGTCGATGGGGGACACGGGGCCGTGTGGGCCGTGCTCTGAGATCTTCTTCGATCACGGGCCTGATATCGCGGGCGGACCGCCTGGCAGTCCGGACGAGGACGGTGATCGCTTCATTGAAATCTGGAATCTGGTGTTCATGCAGTATGAGCAGCAGGCTGATGGTACGCGCTTGGTTTTGCCGCGCCCGTCGATTGATACAGGTATGGGGCTGGAGCGCATCGCCGCAGTGATGCAGGGTCAACACGATAACTATGACATCGACTTGATGCGGTTTTTGATTGAGGCCTCGGCGCAGATGAGCGGCGTTGATCCCGATGGGCCGCATAAGGTGTCGCATCGGGTCATTGCCGACC
>JAFGWD010000059.1 GCA_016937315.1 Rhodospirillaceae bacterium | reverse complement strand
GCACGAGACAAGGACTTCAAGACGAAGACGGTGGCTCCTTCGCCAATGCCGGTGCCGTCGGCGCTGGCATCGAAGGCATGGGTGCGGGCGGTGGTGGATTCGATGGTCATCCGCGCTTGTGCGCCAGGGGGGGCCAGCAAAAGCTTGGCGGCTCCGGCAATGGCGATTTCGGCAGTGCCGGAGGCTAAGTCGCGGCACGCCGTCAGAACCGCTGCCAATCCCGAGGAGCAAGCCGTGTCGAGAACGACGGCAGGGCCGTGCCAGTCGTTGAGAAAACCAAGACGGGTTGCGATGTTGGACGGCACGTTTAAGGCGAAGGCTTGCTCGGCGCGTGACTCTTCGATGCGCGACAAGGCGGTGCGCCAAATCATATTGGGCGTGCCACCAGCATAAACCCCGACGTGTGCTTGTTTCAGAGCGTGCCCCCCCAGACCCGCGTCTTCAATGGCGGCCAGAGCGGTTTCCATGAACAAACGGTGTTCGGGGTCGATCAGAGCGGCATCAGCGGGTGCGATACGAAAACGCCGGGGGTCGAAGGTCAATGCATCGTCAATGTAGGCGGCTTCACGGAAATCGCTGGGGTTCGGGGTTCCGCTGGCAGCAAAAAGGGCACGAGCAATGGCGGCGCGTTGCGGTGAAAGCGGCGCGATGCGGTCGGTTCCTGCCGCCATGTCTTGCCACAGGGTGTCCAGGTCGTCTGCTCCGGCAACCCGTGCCGCCATGCCGATAATGGCTACCGCGCCGTCGGATGTTGCGGAAGAGGGAGGCAGGTCGTGCCAATGGGGGGTGAGTCCAGACAAATGGCGAGATTGCGCGGCAATGGTGGCATAGGAAAACAGATCGGCAACGCGGAAGGCTCCGGGCCAACGGGCCTCAATCCGTTCGTGAAGGCGCAACAGCAACAAGGAGTTGCCACCAACGTCGAAAAATCCGTCTTCGGTGCCAAAGTCCGCGCCTTCAGGCAGAAGAGCACGCCACAAGGTCGCCAGTTCGGCTTCCGCCGGGCCAATTTCGGTCCGCGACGGTGAGTCGAGGGGAGTCCCGTTGAGGGCTTTGCGGTCAACTTTGCCGGATGTGGTCAGCGGTATCTCGGTGATGCGGAAAAATCGCGTCGGGATCATCGCCTCGGGCAGGTGGGCGCGAAGGTGGGCGCGTAAGGCCGTGGTGGTCAGTGAGGATGCGCCGAGAACGAAGGCATCCAGTTCGGTCGTGTCATGTCGGGTTATCGCGGAAATTAGGCCGCGTTCGACGTCGGGGTAAGCATCCAGTGTGGCTTCGATCTCGGCGGGTTCGATACGGACTCCACGTACCTTCACCTGTTGGTCTTTGCGCCCCAGATATTCGACCGTGCCGTCGCGTCGCCACCGTCCGAGGTCGCCGGTGCGGTAGCGTCGTCCGCCTGCGGTTTCGGGGTCGGGGAGGACGTGTTTGGCTGTCAGGTCTGGGCGGTTGCGGTAGCCGCGTGTCACTTGCATGCCACTGAGAACGATTTCTCCTGTTGCCCCTGGAGGCACGGGGTGCATCTGTGCATCAAGGATATGAACACGGGTGTTGGCGATGGGGCGTCCGATGGGAACCACCGAGTCTTCGCCCCAGGGGGAACAGGGGTGCCAGGTGACATCCACGGTGGCCTCGGTGGGGCCGTAAAGGTTATGCAATGTGGTGCCGAAGCGGTCATGCAGCAGATGGTTGAAAAGGCGGACGGTGGCGACGTCTAAGGCTTCGCCACTGGAAAAGACATACCGCAAGGAGGCCAAGAGTGACGCCTCAATCTGTCCCTGTTCCAGCATCGTCAGCAAGGCCCGCAGCATTGATGGCACGAAATGAATCACCGTGACGCGATGGTGGGCGATGGCCTCGGCCAAGGCTTGCGGGTTTTTCTCAATGCCAGGGGGAGGTACGGCGACGGCGGCGCCGGTCCACGACCACCAGAACAGTTCCCAAACCGAAACATCGAATCCGGCAGGGGTTTTTTGCAGGATGACGTCGCCTGGCCCAATCGGGAAGGTCTCTTGCATCCAGAGAATGCGGTTGAGGACGGCACGATGGGAGATTTCTACGCCCTTTGGTCGCCCAGTGGATCCAGATGTGAACAGCACATAGGCCAGTTCGTCGGGGTCGGCAGGCGGTGGTGGCGGTGCGGCTGAGTCACCGTCTGCCGCGATGCGGCGATGAGAGGGAAAAAGATCGGCGGCATCGGCATCGGCAACGATCCAAGGATCGCCCAAATCTTCTTGCATGGCGTCACGGCGCGGAGCAGGCAGATCGGGGTCAATGGGGCAATAGGCAGCGCCGGCCATCAGGATGCCGTGGATCGTTGCCACCATGGCGGGGGAGCGCCGCATCGCCACCACCACCACGTCACCCGGTTTGACCCCGGCCTTGATGAGGCGTTTGGCGAGGCCTCCGGCCATGCATACGAAGGTGGCATAGGACAGTGTGCCTTCGGAAGAAACCACGGCGGTGGCATAGGGGGTGGACCGTGCACAATCCAAGAGGGGCATGGGAAGGGTGCGGGCCGTTGGCAGGGTACAGTCCGTGGCGTTGCAGGCGGCGAGGAATGCGGCCTCGTTTTCTGGCAGTATGGGCATCTCTGACAGAGGCATGTCGTCAGGCAGCGCGGTTGCCAGTTGGGTTAGGCGAGCGCACAGGGCATCCACGGTTTCTGCGTCGAAGAGGTCCGTATCATATTCAACAACCAACCGCAGGCCGTCGCCAATGCGTTGGAAGTGAAAGCTGAGGTCGAACTTGGCAAAGGGAAAGGGACTCTCTGTTGGCGTGAGGATCAGTCCCGGGATCTCCGGCATGGTGGGGGCGTCGTCCTGCCAAGTGGCAAGAACATCGAATAGGGGATTGCGATCACCATCTCGCGAAAGCGGTAAGACGCGAAGGATGTCCTCCAGCGGTGTGTCCTGATCAGCCATTGCGGCCAATAAAGTGTCACGGGTGGCGGTCAGATGTGTGCTGAAAGGGGTGGTGGGGTCAAGATTTTGGCGCAGCACCACGGTGTTGACGAAAAATCCGACCAGTCCGGCAAGCGCCGGGTGTTCGCGTCCGCTGACCAAGAGCCCCAATGCGATATCGGTGTGCCCACTGTGGCGGTACAGCAAAACCTGTAACAGCGCGGCGAAGACTCCAAAGATGGTGGTGTCGGTCCGATCGGCGGCCTGCCGTAAGGTGGCCGTGGTGGTGGCGTCGAAGTCCCACTGTCGCCAACCGCCTGCAAAGCGCCGTACCGCAGGGCGCGAACGGTCTTGTGGCAGGAGGAGCGGCTCGGGTGGGGGCGTTAAACGCTCCACCCAGCGACGTTGCATGGCTTGGCCTTCGGGGCTGTCCAGGTGGTGGCGTTGCCAGGTTGCGACGTCTTCGAATTGGCAGGGGAGATCGGGCAGAATGGCCACATGTCCAGCCACGGCGGCCCGGTAAAACACGGCCAAGTCGGAAAGCAGGATGGGCACCGACCAGCCGTCGCAAACCGCATGGTGGATCAGCAACAGCAGGCGATGATGGTCGCCCTTTGTGGACAGGCGGATAAGGACGGCGCGGGCCGGAGTTTCGGTGGCAAGATCGAAGGGGCGATTGATCTCTGACGCGATAAAGGAATCTGCGGCGTTAATGTCTAGGTCTAGGCAAAGTGGTCGTAAGCCACCCGGCGGTGCGACGATCTGACGTACGCCTTCGGGGTCATTGGGATAAGGAACGAAGCGCAGGCGTAAGGCGTGGTGGCGGTTTTCCAGG
>JAFGWD010000058.1 GCA_016937315.1 Rhodospirillaceae bacterium | reverse complement strand
GTAATTGCAGGGATAGTGCATGGCGGTGTGCAGAAAACGGTCGACGATCATGGCTCCCGATTCTTTATCCAGCTCGTATTTCACCGGATCAGCCAGCAACGAAACTTCAACAATGACGTTGACGTCGTGCGGGGGATTTTTGCCAACCGAGATTTTATCGATATTCATGAGGTTATCCTGTTTGTACGGGAGAATACGCCGTCTCCCTTCCGGGTTTTTTTTAGAACATGGGCAAGAAGAGCCAGACCAGGAAGGGCCATGACGGCGGTTATGATGAAAAACAGTCGCCAGTCGCCATCCAGGCTGTCAACGATCCAGCCGCTGATGCCCGCCAATTGAATGCGTGTGAAATTGGCGATGGAGGCAAGCAGGGCATACTGTGTGGCGGCATATCCGGCATCACAGAGTCGAGATAAAAACGCGACAAAAGCGACCACGGCGAAGCCCGTCGTCAGGCCGTCGCCGGTTACGGCGAGAATAAACGTGGCGCGGTCTGGATGATCGGCAAGGCCAGCGAACAGCAGGTTGGTGGCGCTCATCGCGAGGCCCGCCAGGAACAGGCCGCGACCAACCCCGAGAACCCTTAAGGCCGCGCCACCGATCAGGCCGCCGACAAAGGTTGCTCCGATGCCATAAATCTTACTGACCTCGGCGATGGTGACGTAGTCGAATCCCATTTCACGGTAAAAGACACCGCTCATTCGCCCCAACATTGCGTCACCAAACTTAAACAACACGATGAAGGCAAGGATTTCCATCCAGAGAGGCCGCTCGGTGAGTTTTTTTATGGGCAAGACCACAGCGGAATGGAAGGTTGAGCGCCACGATTGTTTCTGAGAGGACGGGGCGTTGGCTTTCGGGATGTGGGGCTCACGGATCAGAAACACCATAACAAGGGGGAGCACCAGAACGCTGGCAAGGCACAGATAAGTTATGGACCAGCCATACATTGAGGCCAGCAACAAACCGCCTGCGCCGCCGATGACGGTCCCGCCCAAATGCCACCCGACCACTGAGATGGCCGATCCGGCTCCCATGCCTGGTGCATCCATGATTTCGATGCGATACGCGTCAACCACCACGTCCAAAGATGCGGAAGCCATGGCGACCATCACGGCTGCTGCGGCCATGAGAGGGAGACCATGACGAGGATCTTGTTGCCCTAAGGTGATGACCGCTGCGATTAAGATGACCAGCAAAAGGATGAGCCAACCCCGACGCTGCCCAAGACGTGCGAAAACTGGCGGGCGCATGCGGTCAAAGATCGGTGCCCACAAGAAATTAATGGCATAAGGACTGGCCACAGCGCCAAAGGCTGCGACCGATGTGCGGCTGAGGCCTTCGTCAGCCAGCCAGAGAGACAAATTAGCGAACAGCAAGGGCGATGGTAGGCCGCTTGCCAAGCCTAAGATAACAATCGCCAGCAAACGCGCATCCCAATAGACGGAAAGAGCCGCCTTGTATCGAGATGCGCGTTTCTGTATCGACATGGTCCCGAGTCAGACCTAATCACGCGCCGCGCGTGCGGCGCGTTTGCGATCGTTGGGGTCCAAAACCGCCTTACGCAGACGGATGTTGTTGGGTGTGACTTCGACTCGCTCATCGTCCTGGATATAGGACAAAGCTTCTTCCAAGGCGACCTTGCGGTGAGTCGTAAGAGTCACAGCCTCATCCTTGCTGGAGGTGCGGATGTTGGTCAACTGCTTGGCTTTCAGCGGGTTGACTTCCAGATCCTGACCACGTGCGTTTTCGCCGATGATCATTCCGGTATAGACGTCAATGCCGGGGCCGATGAACAGCGGGCCGCGTTCTTCCAGATTCCATAAGGCGTAGGGAACGGATGTGCCTTGGGCCGTGGAAATCAAAACGCCATTGCGGCGGCCTTCGATGTGCCCTTTGTGGGTCGCATAGCCATGGAACAGACGGTTCATCACGCCAGTGCCCCGGGTATCGGTCATGAATTCAGAGTGATATCCGATCAAGCCACGAGACGGAGCCAAGAACACCAGACGCATTTTTTCGCCGCCGGTGGGACGCATTTCGGTCATTTCCGCCTTGCGCTGTGACATTTTTTCGACCACCGCGCCCGAGTATTCCTCGTCAACGTCGATCACCACTTCTTCCATCGGCTCTTGGCGTTCGCCGGTTTCCGGGTCTTCACGGAACAGAACGCGGGGACGACTGACCGAAAGCTCGAAACCTTCGCGGCGCATGGTTTCGATCAATACGCCCAATTGCAATTCGCCGCGTCCACCGACTTCATAAGCATCGCGATCTTCGGAGGGGCGCACGGTTAGGGCGACGTTGCCTTCGGCCTCGCGCATCAGGCGCTCGCCGATCATACGGCCCGTGACTTTGGTTCCTTCACGGCCAGCCAGAGGCGAATCGTTGACCGAGAACGTCATCGCCAAGGTCGGCGGATCAATGGGATGAGCAGCCAAGGGCTCGGTGACTTCTGGGGCACACAATGTGTCGGCCACGGTGGTATCAGCCAGTCCTGCGAGGGCGATGATGTCGCCGGCTTCGGCTGAATCCACCGGGATTCGCTCCAGTCCACGGAAGGACAGAATCTGTGCCGCCCGCGCCTGTTCGATCAATGTCCCGTCGTGGCGCAAAGCCTTGATCGCCATGTTGCGGGTCAGCTTGCCGTCGAGAATACGGCCCGTCAGGATGCGCCCTAAGTAAGGATCGGCTTCCAGCGTTGTCGCCAACATACGGAACGGTTTGTCCATGTTGGCAACC
>JAFGWD010000057.1 GCA_016937315.1 Rhodospirillaceae bacterium | reverse complement strand
GGTATTCCCTAATCGTGCCGAGGGAGGCACCAACCTGGTCGCCATGGAGTGCATGGCGTGTGGGGTGCCCGCGATTTTGTCTGAGAACACCGGCCACCGTGATCTTTTGACACGTCCGGGTGCGGCGTTGCCCCTGTGCACCCAAGGTGTGGTCAAGGGCGGTTCTCACGACCATTCGGACCTCTTCCTGGATTGGGGGGAGAGCGATCCCGATGAAATTGTCGCGCATTTGGAATGGGCCTACGCCAACCGTGCTGCAGCGACGGACGTTGGCACGGCAGGCGCAGCCTTTCTGCGGGAATGGGCTTGGCCGGAGAAAGTAGATGCCCTGTTTGCGGCTTTGGGCTGGGCGTGAGGATACGTTCAGCTCTCCGTTTGAAACTCTGGCATGGCGGCGCGTAAAGTGGTGAGCATGGCGCTCATCGTGCGGTCCTCGATAGTGGCCAAAGTTTCGAGAGCGGCGTAACGCTCAGAATCGTCAAGGGTGGAGTCGCGGAAGGCACGGAAGGCGGCGTCTTCGTATGCGGCGGCAAGGGGGGCGTCTAAAAACGCGAAGCCCGCCGTTTGGATGGGCTCAGACAGCAAAAAACGCATCAAATGGTGATTGAAAGCCAATGTTTTGTCGCTCCAGCGGGTGGCGTGGCGACGGTGCAGGGCAATGGGCGCCGTGATGCTTGAAAGAGACCATCCGGCAGCATGGGCGGCCATGGGCAGCCAGTAATCCCAGTTGGGCATACCGATGCAAAACGCTCGATCGTCAAGGATGGTGGTGAGGGCGTGGTCGAAAAAGAAGGCGTCGAAGCCACGGGCCAGGCTTGGGTTCTCTAAAGTTTCCAGATCGTCAACATCGGTGCGGACCACGGCAATGAGGGACTGGGTTAGGGGAGCCTGTAGGCGGCGGATGATTTCCGTGCCGGGGCGCAGGACGATATCGGCGTTGATGATGCCAAAGAGATCGGCAGGCTGATGGCAAAGGTCGGCAATCATGTCGCCGATCAGGGGGAGAGGTTTGGTTGTGGCGGTGCGCTTTGAAGAGCGGAAGGTGACATCTGGGTAGTCCGGCACAAGCCGTTCGGCCTCTGTTGCGACGTTGTGAGAAATCACCGTGAAGCCGTGGTCTTGCCAACTTGCTACCGCACGCCTTTGTGCGGTGTCGTTGGTGGGGCTGAGGCTGGTGATCAGAACCGCGTGTGTCACAGGCTTTTCTCCGCATCCGGTGTCGGTAGGGAGCAGGCAAGGGCTGTGCCGATGGTGGCAACGACTGGAGCCCAATCGCCCAAGGTGGCTTGCCGAAACAAGCGGGCTGAGGCGTACCATGGTGTGGTCGTGTCTGTTGGCCCCCATCGCCAGTCTGGTTCGGCAGCCAGCATGATCCAGGTTGGAATGCCGAGGCAGCCAGCGACATGCGCGACGGCGGTATCGACTGTGATGACCAGATCCAAGGCGACGATGGTGTGTGCGGTTTCCAGAAAGTCGGCAGGCGGGGGGAGGTTCTGAAGCGTTGGGCAGAGGGGGGCTTGCGCCGCCGCTGCGCCGACTTGCAGACTGATCCAAGAGATATCGGGGCGTGCGGCGATTAATGGTGACAGGTTGTCCAAGGCCATGGAGCGCCAGTGATCGTTATCGTGTTTCGGGTTGCCCGCCCAGGCCAGACCGACGCGGGGACGGAGGCCCAAATCCGGCGCGGCAGCGCGGAGTGTGCCAAGTCCGGTGGCGAAGGTGTCTTGCGTGGCGGGTTCCGGTACTGCGTCTGGTGCGGGTAAGGCCAATCGATGTGGCAGGCTGAACAGCGGAGCCCAGGCATCGGCGGTGATTTGGGAAATCTCGGAAAAGGCAAAGACGGAGATTTCCGGCAGCAGAACGCGGACCAAAGGGGCCAGTGCTGGGTGAAGTGCCAATATAGGGGATGCTCTGCGTGTGATCAGAGGCGATACATAGCGCAGGCACTGCAGGGCGTCGCCGTGGCCCTGTTCGCCGATCAGTAGAAGGCGGGAGGGAGGATCCCCCGTGGTCCACTCTGGCAGGTTAGGGGTTTCCGGTGGTCCCATGCCGGCGTGCAGGCGATGCTCCCAGGCGGCAAAGCCCTCGGTCCAGCGTTCCATCAAAAACAGGACGTGGGCGCGGTTCCAGTGTGTGAAGTGGTCGTTGGGGTCACTCAGGAGTGCACGGCGATAACAGGCATCGGCTTCTGTTAAGCGCCCCAGACGGCGCAAGGCGCGACCCAGATTGACCAGAATGCCGCGCGGTGGGTCGGGTGAATCGGTCAAGGGGGCGTACATCGCAACGGCATCTTCGGTGCGCCCGATACGAAACAGCAGATTGCCAAAATTAAAGCGTCCTTCTGCATGATCGGGAAAAAAGTCGATCAGGCGTGAGAAGGTTAGGGTGGCTTGTGGGATATCTCCGGTCGTCATGTACGCAAGGGCAAGGTCATAAAGCGCCGGGGCAAACGCTGCATCCAGACGCAAGGTCCGCCGCCAACTGGCAATTGCGGCATTGGGGTTTCCAGACAGCGATTGCGCGACGCCGATGCGATACACGACATGGGGGTCGTGGTTGGCTTCTGGGGCACGGGCCAGTGTTGTGGCTGCTGCGTCCAAGTGTCCTCCCGCCAAGGCATCAAGGCCGGACAAAAGCGTTGGTGACGCGTCGGCGGCAGGTTGCCAGTCGGATTCGTCCTCATCCATCATTGTGCGGCCATCGCGGCGGTCAAAAGGGATTTCAGGTCATGGGCGAAGCGCTTTCCGTCGCACAGTGGCGAAGCGAGAAAGCGCGCCCGCCGTGCCGTGCGGTCAGCGTCCAGCATGGCGGGGGCGTGGGCCCAGGATATTGCGGCATGGGCATAATCGGCATGGGATGCCGCGATTTCTGATGCGAATCCGGCAAAGGTGAGGTGGCTGGCGGCGTGGCGTCCGGCGAAGATTGCCCCCGCAGCGGTGATGATGGGAATGCCCATCCACAGGGCTTCCAGTGTGGTCAGGCCTCCAGCGTAGGGGAAAGAATCCAGTGCGAAGTCGCAATCATTGTAAAGGGCCAGTAAGTCCTTGTGTGGAGTGGCTCCTCGGATGTCCAGGCGTTCGGCAGCAATCCCGTGGGCTTGGAAGGTGCGGATCACGAAATCTTTGACCTGGGGGTCGTCATAGCCGCGAAAGCTTAAGCACAGGCGGCTGTTTGCGGTTCCGGTAAGAATTTTGGCCCAGGTTGCGATGAGGTTGGGGTTGATTTTTGCCGGATTGTGGAAGGCCGCGAAACGGATGTGCCCATTGCGGCGCCAAGCACGGCTTTCGGGTTTTGGCGCGTCCTCGGGAGGAGCATAACAGACGTAGCCGTTGGGCATGCGCCAGATGTCCTCGACATAGGACATTTCCTCCAATCTGGGGACGTGGATGCGGTCGGCGATTAACCCATCCATCTGGGGCAATCCAGTGGTGCCGACATAGCCCATCCAACTTGCCTGCAGTCCGGCGGCACGGCGGGCAAAAACCCCTAAGCGGTTGCGTCCGGTGTGTCCGGCAAGGTCCAGTAAGACATCCGGGGCATCAGCCCGAATGATGTGCGTGAGGGCTTCGTCGTCGAGGGCGGCGACATCACGCCATGTGGTTGAGGCTTTACGTAAGGCCAGCGTCATGTCGTCGTGAATGCGATTGGAGGCATAGACCACGATGTCAAGTCCGGCGGCTTTGGCGTGAGGCAGCCATCCCGCACAGAAGTAGCCCACTGGGTGATACCGCATATCTTCTGAAACCAAGCCGACGCGCAGGCGTTGGTGGGCAGGTGGTGGGGTCGGGCGGGGCGGTGTTTCGGGGAAATGTCGTTGTGCCCAGGCGCGATGCGCGACGAGCAGCGAAGGGGCGCTTTGTCCCGGCAGGTAATGCAGGGTCTGAAGGGCGTTGCTGTGGGCGTTGCGGTACGTGGGGTCGATGGTGAT
>JAFGWD010000056.1 GCA_016937315.1 Rhodospirillaceae bacterium | reverse complement strand
TGGGGGAGGGAAGTCCTTTAGGCGATGAAACGAAAGTCCAGGTAACCTATAGCGCCAGGGGGAGGGGATGGTCCAGAGCCAACCCAGTGGTGCTGATGGTACACGCGTAGCATAAGGCCTCAACCCCTTGTGCGCGGGCGTCTTTGAATGTCTGGGCATAGGCGGGGTCGATATCAGCGGCAAGAGAAAAACGGCTGCAATCGGTGCGTTGCACCAGATAAACCATAACCGCCCGGTCTCCGGCTGCCACGGCGTCGGCCATTTCCTGCAAGTGCTTGGTACCGCGTGCGGTGACCGCATCGGGGAATTCGGCCAAACCGGGGTGGCGCATCAGGTGGACGTTCTTGACCTCCACGAGGCAGCGTGGGCGGTTGGAATCGGACAATTGGATGTCGATGCGAGAGTTCTTGCCATAGGCGACTTCTCGCCGCAGATCGGCGTATCCGGTCAATTCCGGGATGCGACCGTCGAGGATGGCTTCGGCAACCAGGGCGTTGGGGTGCGCGGTGTTGACGCCAACCAATCCGCCGTCCACATCCACCAGTTCCCAAGTATAGGCGAGCTTGCGCTTCGGATTGTTGGATCGTGAAATCCAGACCCTCAAACCTGGTTCCTTCAATCCGGTCATCGCCCCGGAATTGGCAATATGTGCCGTGATTTCCGTACCGTCATCCAGGCGGATGTCGGCGAGAAATCGTTTGTAGCGACGGACCAGGGTACCGCTGATCAGAGGAGACGGAAAGTTCATGCCTCGGCCTTCCAGGCAGTCAAGGTGAGCAGGTCAAAGGTCGCGTAAACCCGACCATCGGGAGCACCATATAGCTTGCGGTAAGTGGCCAATGCTGCAAGTAAGGTGGTGCGAGACAACGGCGCTTTGCGACGTTCCGTGAGGGTGTTGGTTTCCCCCATGGCACGCAAGTCAGTCAGCAGGCGCATCGGGTCTTGGTAATCCACGGTCAGGCGTTCGCGGTCCACGACGGGTTCGATGAAACCCGCCATTTGCAGCAAAGATCCGGCATCCTTGATGGTCAGCATGGGGCTGATGCGCGGACTGATGCCACCATCAACTGCCAATTCGGCGCGGGCGAGGCTGTCGCGCAGCTCGTGCAGGGTTTCTTCACCAGGCAATGAGGCGAGAAACAACCCGCCGGGTTTTAGAACGCGAAAGGCTTCGGCCAGCAAGCCTGGTAAATCATCAATCCAATGCAGACTCATGCAACTGAGAATCAGGTCTGCACAGGAATCGGAAAAGGGCAAGGCGTCTTCGTCGGCAATAACCGTGGGTGATGGCGCCAACGCCGCCATTGCGGCGGAGGGTTCCACTGAAATCAGGGTCTCAATGTTGCCGCGTCCGGCACGCAGACGGGCGAGTTGACCTGTGTGGGCGCCCAGATCAATCGCCAGCGGAAAGCTGAGGAGAATGTCGGTAAGCCGGTCGAGTAGACGTTCTGCAGCTTCATGCAGCAGAAAATCCGGTGATTGCGCGGGGTTGACGCCACGGACCGCACGGTCACGATGACGGCGGAGCAAGGAGCGGTCAAAGAGGGTGGGACGAGATTGCATGGTTCTCATATGGCGCTTTCCTCGTCAAAACGCAAAGCGTTCTTGCTTGAGGCGGGTTCTGGGATCGGGCACAGTCGGGGCATGGGTGGTGTGTTGCAACGGATGTTTGGGAAGGCCGGGCGCGGTGTGTTTGCCGCGTTGGATTTGGTGTTGCCGGAACGTTGCCCGGTTTGCGGAACACCGGTGCAAGGCGGTGCCGGGTCGGCCTTGTGCTCTCAGTGTTTCTCTGATTTGCACTTTTCCTATCCACCAGTGTGTGATCGGTGTGGTGCGTCGCTTTTGGGCGGGGCGTGCTCTTGTCCTTCGGCGGGAGCGATTGCGCGGCGGCGTTTCGCGTTGGTTTATGGTGGCGTTGCAACGGATTTGATTTTGAAGCTGAAGCATGGTGACCGTCCCGATATTGCGAATCGCTTAGCGGTCTGGATGGCGCGAGCCGGGGGGGATGTGATTGCGGAGGCCGATCTTCTGGTGCCGGTGCCGATTCATTGGACTCGTTTGCTCTCCCGCCAATACAATCAGGCGGCTGAATTGACCCGGCGATTGGCGGCGTTAACAGGAAAACCCTGGGATGCGCGGGCGTTGAAGCGGCTACGTGCGACACCACCGCAAGGGCATTTGGGTGGCGCGGCGCGGCGGGCCAATGTGGCTCGTGCCTTCGCCGCACGATCCGGTCTTGATGTGGCGGGGTTGGCTGTGGTGGTGATTGATGATGTCGTGACCACAGGCGCGACGGCGGAGGCCTGTGCCAAGGTTCTGCGGGCATCCGGCGCGGCTTCCGTTGATTTGTTGACGGCGGCCGCAGTGCTCTCGGATTGTCCGAGAACTTGATTTCCTGGCGACATCCCCTCACATCGGGATTGTCGTTGCGTTGAAACAGAGGAGTATTTTTATGGCTAAGATCGAAATCTTCACCACCAAGGTTTGTCCTTACTGCGTGCGGGCTAAGGCACTTTTGAAGCGCAAGGGCGTGGCGTTTTCCGAGGTTGATGTCTCGGTGGATGATGATCTGATGACAAAAATGATAGCTCGTACGGGTGGACGCCAAACCGTACCGCAAATTTTTATCAATGATCAGCATATCGGTGGCTGTGACGACCTTTATGCCCTGGATGCCAAGGGAGGCTTGGACCCGTTGTTGGCTTCGTGATATCAAGCCGCTCCGTTCACATGCCAGGAGCCCAGAAGACATGAGTGCCTTTTCCGTTGCCTGTTTGCAGGTCAATGCCAGTGATGACATGGATGCCAACATCAAGACGGCGTTGGCTTTGTCAACTGAAGCGGCGGATGCCGGCGCAGATTTGATTCTGATGCCGGAAAACGTAGCGATGATGACGTGGGGGAGTGCGAACATTCGTGCTCAGGCCCATGCCGAGTCTGAGCATCCTGCGCTGGCGGCGTTTTGTGACTTTGCACGGGCTCGTCAGGTTTGGCTGCATTGCGGCACCCTGGCGGTGCCTGCGCCTTCTGGTAAGGTGTTCAATCGCACCTATGTGATTGATCCTGCCGGGCGGGTCGCAGCGGCTTACGATAAAGTGCACATGTTTGATGTCGATTTGGGGCACGGCGAGAGCTACGCCGAATCGCGGACCTTCGAACCCGGAACAACCCCCGTCGCGGTGGATTTGCCGTGGGGACGGATGGGGTTGTCGGTTTGTTATGATTTGCGGTTTCCGTATCTCTATCGCGGATTGGCTGAGGCTGGGAGTGACTTCCTGGCGATTCCTGCCGCCTTCACAAAGGTGACAGGGCAGGCGCATTGGCATATCCTGTTACGTGCGCGTGCGATTGAAACCGGATGCTTTGTGTTCGCGCCGGCACAGACCGGGACCCATGCTAAGGGGCGTCAGACCTATGGTCATGCCTTGATTGTTGCGCCATGGGGTGAGGTTCTGGCCGATGGTGGAGACGGTGTTGGCTTTGTCATGGCCGATATTGATCCGACAGAAGTGGACGTGGCACGACGCAAGGTGCCGTCGCTCGTCCATGGCCGCCGTTTGGCTGCTGTGGAGGTTGGCAAGGGAGCCGTTTGAGAGACGATGATTAGGTTTGCCCTCAGATGTGTGTGTGGTCACCGCTTTGATTCTTGGTTCCGCGACAATCGGGGCTTTGAAGACCTGTCTGCTGCAGGCTGTGTCTCCTGTCCGGCATGTGGGGGGAGTGAGGTCGTCAAGGCTCCTATGGCCCCACATGTCACCACATCTCGTGCCGTGACTCCGATATCTTCCGATGAAGCTACACCACAATCCCGTTTGCGAGAGGTGCTTTTGACCTTACGTCATACGGTTGAGGCGAATTGCGAGAACGTTGGAAGTGCCTTTGCCGAAGAAGCGCGGAAGATTCATTATGGCGAGACGCCAGCACGCGGTATTTATGGCGAGGCCTCTTCAGACGATGTGAAATCCCTGGTTGAAGAAGACATACTTTTCTCCCCGTTGCCGTGGGTTTCGCGCGAAGATTCTTGATGAAACGCACTATAGTCCAGATTCATCTCCATAATTGAATGTATATTTTGCTATCATGATCAGTCCGCGATGCACGTCGTGGCGCTGTTTTTTGTGCAAAATCCAGTATGATGACTTGTGCGTCTACCTTAACTCCCACAGTATATTGTCACAGGTAAGGTAATTGTCGTTATACTCGGCACCTTATGTGTTATGCTGCCGACGTGTTTTGCTCGGCGTGAGAAGATGTCGTGATTGGGTGGGGTCTGTAATGCGATGGGGGAACGTGTTCCGCCGTAATTCTATAACCTTTCGTCAGACGCGGCTGGTTTTTCTTGCCGCGCTGGTGGTGGGTTGCTTGGTCTTCTTGGTCGAGGCGGTCTTGTTGGCGTCGTTTACCCGCGAGAATCTGGCCGAACGTCAGGAGCAGATTCTGGCTTTGGCTGAGCGTCCGGCGACAGCCGCGATCTGGGAATTTAACGAACGGCTGGCTCAGGAAACCATTGCGGGCGTGATGCACATGTCCGATGTGCGTCAGGTTGTTATTGTCCATCCCGATGGGATGCCGTTTGCCTCAATGGTGCGTGAAAAACCCCTGGAGCCGACCTGGAAACGTGGGCTGGCGCGAATTGTTGTCGGTGGTCATGAACGAATCGTTCGCCCCTTGCGGATGCGGACTCTCGACATGCAGAAAGACGTTGAAGAAATCGGCTCTCTGATTGTGATCTTCAACGAAGCCGAGCAGGTGGACTTGTTTATCAATGTGTTGTCCGCCAGTTTATTGGTCACCCTGCTGGGGGCGTTTTTGATTGTAGCCGTGATTGCGGTTGTGTTTGATCGTTTCCTGACACGTCCTATTCTGTCGATATCGCGGCAGGTCGAAGGCGTCGATGCCGAGGATCCGCAAGGGCGCATGCTGATGGTTCCCAAGTTCCATGCGGAGTCCGAGCTTGGTCTTGCTGTGCAAAAGATCAACGCGATGCTCATTCATTTGGGCAATGCACAGCATGCGCTGCGTCGCATGGCGACACGGGATGCCACCACCAATTTACCGAACCGGACTCTGACCATTGAGCATTTGGTCGGTGTGGCGCGTCGTGCCGTGCCAGGTAAGGTCGTGGCGGTGTTGGCGGTACTGATGGATCGTCTCGATGAATTGAAGGATTTGATTGGCCATGAAGAAGCCGATGAAATGGCTATGGATATGGCTGTGCGTTTGTTGGATTCGGTTGGGGCAGAGGCCTTTATTGGGCGGATCGGTGTCGATTCCTTTGCCGTGGTGATCGAAGATCTGGATACGGCAACGGCTGCTGTCGATTATGCCAATGGGTTACTAGAGAATTTGACGCGCGTTGAGTTCGGTTGTGAAAAAGCGGTGCGTCCATCGGTTTGTGTTGGCATCGCCTTGTTTCCCAATGATGGAACGGAGGCCGCTGATCTGTTGCGTAAGGCGGTAGTGGCGACGGCTGGGGCTCGGCGCAAGGCGAATCAGCGCTGGAATTTCTTTGAGGATGGATTGGCGGAAGGCGCACACCGGCGATTGCTGTTGGAAAGTCAGTTACATCAGGCTCTGGAGGCGAAAGAGTTCGTCCTCTATTTCCAGCCGCAAATGTCACGTACCGGCGAGATCGTGGGTGCCGAGGCTTTGGTGCGTTGGTGCTGTGATGGTCAAGTGGTGCCGCCCGGTGCGTTTATTCCGGTGGCCGAGGATTGCGGTCTGGTGGTGCCCATCGGTGATTTTGTCATGGATGAAGCATGCCGTGCCTCGGCGCAATTGCGTCGTGCAGGGCTGAATTTGACGATTGCCGTCAATGTCTCTCCGCAACAATTGGCGGACCCTGGTTTCGTGCCTCGTGTGGTCGAAACACTCTCCCGCCATGGGGTGTCGCCGGATCATTTGGAAATCGAAATCACCGAATATACTTTGGCGATGGAACGCGGGGCTCTGGTGGATCGCATCCGCGCCTTACGTGAACGCGGTATCCGTATTGCGTTGGATGACTTTGGAACGGGATATTCCAGCTTGTCCTATTTGCGGCGGTTTCCTGTCGATGTCTTGAAGATTGACCGCAGTTTTGTCACTGATCTTCCCAATGATGTGGCCGTTCCTTCGACCATCCTGACCCTCGCACAGAAGCTGGGCATGAGCTGCGTTGCCGAAGGGATCGAAACCGAGGCGCAACGCGATTGGATGGTCAACAATGGATGTGACGTGCTGCAGGGATATTTGTTCGCACGCCCCATGCCGTTGGATGATTTTATGAAACGCTATGTCCAAAAACCGCCGGGCGGGAATGTGTTAAGGCTTTGTCGTGAAAGCCATGTAGTTGACGGATAGGTCTTTGTTTTCGTTCCATGAATCAGCTAATGGATTGTAACTGAGGCCGATGAAATCCGGGGCGTTCATGCCCGCGCGTATCAGGTCATGGGCAAGTTCTGACGGTTTTACGAAATCGCGCCAATCATGGGTGCCGATCGGTAACCACCGCACCACATACTCGGCACCGAACTTGGCCAGAAGCAGGCTCTTCATGGTACGATTCAATGTTGCCAATCCCATCATTCCGCCTGACTTCAAGGGCGCTGCGGCGGCGTTTAGAAAAATCCCACGATCCGCAACATGCTCGACCACTTCCAGGGACAAAACTACGTCAAAGGCCTCGAATCGGTCGGTGATGTCCTCGGGTCGAGCCGTGCGGTAATCGATATCAAGAGACATGCGTGCGGCGTGATTGCGGGCCGTGAGAATGTTTTTTTCTGATGCATCGACGCCGCTGACCGTGAATCCTAGGCGTGCCATAGGCTCGGCGATTAGTCCGCCACCGCAGCCGACATCCAGAAGAGAGAGCCCGTCGAAGGGACGTTCCGCAGCGGCATTGCGCTTGAAGTGGGCGGCCAGACGACGTTTCAGGATGTCGATGCGAACCGGGTTGAATTTGTGCAAAGGGCGAAAGGGACCTTCCAACGCCCACCAGGTATCCGCGAGAGCTGTGAACTTTGCGATTTCTGCGGGGTTGGCGGAGCTGGAGATGGTGGAAGGTGCCGCCGTCTCTGCCTTAACAACGGAAGGGGTCGGTTTTGCGGAATTGGTCATGTCTGTGCCCTTGCCTAAAAGGATAAGGACCGAGTATGTATATCAGCCGGTTGCCAAGCAACTTGTTAACGACGGCTTTGGGGACGTACCGGTCGCGGCGGCTCTGATCCGCCCGCCCCAGCAATCAGAGATATCGTGTTATGGCCCGTATTGTCCAAAAGTTCGGTGGAACGTCGGTTGCGAATATGGATCGTATTCGCAATGTTGCCTGCCTCGTCAAGAAAGAGGTGGATGCTGGCAATCAGGTAGCGGTCGTGCTATCGGCAATGTCGGGAGTGACCAATCAATTGGTCGCCTATTGCCAGGATGCCGCACAACTTTACGATCCGTGTGAGTATGATGCGGTGGTTTCCACCGGTGAACAGGTCACCGTTGGTTTGCTGGCGATTCTGTTGCAGTCCATGGGGATTCCGGCGCGTTCCTGGGCTGGGTGGCAAGTCCCGATCCATACAGATGATGCCCACAGTCGTGCACGCATTGTGAATATTGAGACCGATCAAATCTTGTCGCGGATGGCGGCAGGGGAGGTCTCGGTGGTTGCAGGCTTTCAGGGGATTGGCCCCGATGGCCGGGTGACGACGTTGGGTCGTGGTGGGTCCGATACCTCGGCGGTGGCGCTGGCTGCAGCTTTGGATGCAGATCGTTGCGATATCTATACCGATGTTGATGGTGTTTACACCACCGATCCGCGCATTGTGCCTAAGGCGCGTAAGTTGCCGCGTGTGACGTATGAGGAAATGCTGGAGATGGCCTCCCTGGGCGCGAAGGTCTTGCAGACGCGTTCGGTGGAGATGGCGATGAAATATCGTGTCAATCTGCAAGTTCGTTCCAGTTTTGAGGATATTCCCGGAACCCTGGTTTGCGACGAGGAAGACATCGTGGAAAAGGAAGTTGTCAGCGGTATCGCTTATAGCCGCGATGAGGCCAAGGTGACCCTTCAAGGGGTTAAAGATCACCCCGGTGTTGCGGCGACGATCTTCGGTCCTCTGGCCGAGAATAACATCAATGTCGACATGATTGTTCAGAACGTGTCGGAGCAAGGTCATACGGATTTGACCTTCACGTTGCCACGGACGGATTTGCCGCGTGCCTTGGATGTTTTGGAAAAGATCAGGACGGTTGCGGGGTATCGCAACCTCACACACAGCGATACCGTGGTGAAGGTTTCGATCATCGGTGTCGGCATGCGTACCCATGCGGGTGTTGCACAGAAAATGTTTTCCACGCTGGCCGAACGTGGCATCAACATCCTGGTGATTAGCACGTCCGAGATTAAGGTGAGTGTCCTGATCGAAGAAGAATATACGGAATTGGCTCTGCGTGCCCTGCATACCGCCTACGGGTTGGATGTGCACTGACACCGTATCCGTTTCAAAGAGACGTTCGTTATGATCTTGGCCGTGTGCTGAGCGGTTGGGTGTTGAGTAAATTGTGCATGCACAGCCGTTTCTGGCCGCGTGTGTAGTTGGGGAGAAACCGAACCGCGATGGGCAGGACTCGGCAAGCGTATCAGGATCTGAATCGTCTATGGGCATGTGGGCGGAACTTTCTGGGGTGTGAGCATGCGATTCTCGGCGGGGCAATGTCCTGGGTGTCCGAGCGCGGGCTGGTTGCGGCAATCTCTAATGCGGGTGGGTTCGGCGTCTTAGCGTCTGGTTCCATGCCGCCGGAGATGCTGGTGGCTGAAATTGAAGCGACCAAGGCACTGACCGACAGGCCTTTTGGTGTCAACCTGATCACCATGCATCCGCAACTCGATACATTGATCGATGTTTGCGGTGTCGCCCAGATTGAGCACGTGGTGTTGGCCGGAGGGTTGCCAACGTCTGCTGCGATCAAGCGGGTTAAGGCCTTTGGTGCGAAGGCAATCTGCTTTGCCCCGGCCTTGGTTCTGGCGAAGAAATTGGTGCGTGCAGGGGCTGATGCGC
The DNA here is from genome assembly GCA_016937315.1 of Rhodospirillaceae bacterium. Taxonomy (GTDB): domain Bacteria; phylum Pseudomonadota; class Alphaproteobacteria; order Rhodospirillales; family Rhodospirillaceae; genus Oleispirillum. The sequence goes on along the minus strand of JAFGWD010000056.1, from coordinate 700 downwards.
TCGTTATCGAAGGGGCTGAGGCGGGCGGACATATTGGGCCGGTTTCAACCTCTGTCTTGGCGCAGGAAATTCTGCCGGAGATGGGGAGCCAGGTGCCGGTGTTTGTGGCTGGCGGCATTGGTCGTGGCGAGGCGATGCTGTCGTATCTGGAAATGGGGGCGGCAGGTGTGCAGTTGGGGACGCGTTTTGTCTGTGCCCATGAATGCATTGCACATCCTCGTTTTAAGCGGGCGTTTATCCGTGCTTCGGCACGCGATGCTGTGGTCTCGGTGCAGATCGATCCGGAGTTTCCGGTGATTCCCGTGCGGGCGCTTTCGAATGCAGGGACCGAACGCTTCATGGATGTTCAGCGTGAGGTTATTGAAAAGTTTCATCGTGGCGAGATGGATCAAAAGACGGCGCAATTGGAGATTGAACACTTCTGGGCGGGAGCCTTGCGTCGTGCGGTTATTGATGGTGACGTTGAAAATGGGTCCTTGATGGCCGGGCAGAGCGTCGGCATGGTACGATCCGAACAAAGCGTACAAAGTATTATTGATGATATTATCGCTCAGGCATTGGATGCGCTTGACGCACGAAAAGCGCCAGCCGTTGTGATGTCTGAGGGTGTTCAGGGCGTCGTTTAATGCCGGGAGATGCCGCCGCCGTATCGCGTCACCTTCTTGGTCGGATCCGGGATGTCATGGCAAACCCGGGGCTG